>CAZDOW010000003.1:21152-76330 GCA_964507115.1 uncultured Maribacter sp. | reverse complement strand
TGCCAATGCATAAACTGTCCGATTTTGGCACCAATAAAGACCAAACCGTAAATACTGAATACTGTCATTCCTGTTACCTAAAAGGAAAATTTGTAGACTATGGAATTTCCTTGGAAGAGAAGATTGAAAAGAATATCGATATAGCCCATAAAATGGGTATGACCATAGAAGAAGCTACGATCATGGCACATAGCACACTACCTATTCTTAGAAAGATGGAAGGGTTTGAAGCCGGTGTAGTGAAATATGGAACCTAAGCTTAAATACTATTTGAATTCATTTCCATATGTAAGCAAAATTGCCATTTGCCCTGCATGATGGTTGGTATGGGATACAATTCGCCCAAACGCTTCCGCTTTGGTCTTGATACCGAATTCTTTAGTAGTAATGGTTGTTTCCCAATCAGCGTCAGATTGTATTTCTACGATTGCTTTTAAGGTCTTGAAAGAATTGGTAACATAGCTTTTAAGCTCGGTAAGCTTGGTCCATTCTCCAGTATCGGTTTGGGAGATTACCGTTTTAGCAATAACCTTTACCCCTGCACTACCAAAAACGTTCTTGGCAAACAGAAGTTCAACATCTCCGATATGCCGTATCAGAAAACCCACACTATTGACAGAAGGTGGAAGCCTTTTCTTCAGATCTTCTTCCGTGAGGTTTACGAGTTGATTCGTAAATCGTGTTCTTGCCTCCATCCAGAGTTCTAACAACAATTGTGTTTTTGTTTTCATTCATTTAAGGATTTAAATATCCATTATACTGTTTCAATCCTTCGTTGACCATCTCAAGTGCAGCTTTGCTGGTCATAGTCGCCCCTGATATACCATCGACAATTGTACCATCATCGATTCTTTTCTCCATATTCTTTTGTAAGGTAAACGTATTTTCTTTTAGGTCTATTTTGGCACCTACGAATTTGTCTTCAAAAGACGATTGGGTCATGGCTGCACCATACCCATCAGATTCAGCCTTATGGTCAAATTCGATTTTTTTAATTTTCAGTGACTTCGTATCGACCAATACCTTGGCCCAAATAGCTCCGCCAAACCCGATTCCTTGAACAAACAGTATTGCGGTATCTGTATTTTTTATTTCGAATATTGGGAACGAATTGGTAGCTTTTCGCCTCATTATTTTTTTATAGCCTCCGATTGACGCATTTTCATCTACCTTTTTAACCACACCATTTTTATCAACTTCTTTATAAAGGAACAATTGATTTACAGCTATGGAATCCAAAATTTCTAAATCTGCAAATTTTACAAGTTCTTTTAACATAGGGGAAACTGGCACTTCTGTTATTATTTTCGGTACGGATTGTACCGTTTTCACTTCTTTGACTTCCTGTCCTTGTTTACAGCCGATTGCTATAGAAACTATAAGAAAGAAAATTATTTTAGAAATTTTCATTTTCACAATTATAATGAGTCTTCTTGTTGAATCAGTTTGCCAGCATCCCCCCATCTACAACATGGGTACAACCAGTTATATATTTGCTCTCGTCCGAAGCTAAGAATAAGGCCATATCGGCAATTTCGGTTGATTCGGCATAGCGTCCAAAAGGAACTGCCGCCTCGAACCCTTGAAGTACTTGCTCTGGACTTTCAGGCGACATATCTTTTTCTATCCGCCGCATCATATTGTTGTTCACAGGGCCTGGATGTATCGTGTTAACTCGTATTTTATTCTTGGAAAACTCCAAAGCCGCTACCCGCATAATACCAACCACAGCATGTTTGGTAGCCACATAAGCCCCAAGTCCAGCGAAACCCTTGAGTCCAGCGACAGAGGAAGTAATCATCACACTACCACCATCTTTCATTTTAGGAATTACGTGTTTGCATCCCAGCCAAACACCCTTTAAATTGACGGCAATGACCGTGTCAAAAATAGCATCGGGGTATTCTACAATGGGCTTTGAGGTACCTTCGATACCTGCATTAGCAAAAAAGATATCAATCTTTTCATGGGTTTTCAACGTGTGTTCTACGAACTTTTCGTTATCCTCCGCTTTGGAAACATCGGCAACACAATAAGAAAGGTTCTCGTTATCCAGTTCATAGCTTGCTTTTTCTAAAGCTTCCTTACTAATATCAACAATGACCACTTTGGCACCCTCGGTCAAAAATAACTTTGCAGTTGCCATTCCTATTCCACCTGCACCACCGGTAATGATAGCTACTTTATTTTTTACTCGTCCCATATGTAGTTCTTTTTTCTCTTAACTGTACTGCTCCGATAATTTTGGCATTTCAGTAAAGAATGAAATTCTTTACTTCTCCAAGGTAATTTTACGAACTTCCCACCCCTGATCTTTGATATGTACAGCAACCAAGCCATCAGCTAACCATTTTGCTCCAATTGAAGGTAGTTTATATCGTCTTATGGTCATTTCGATGTTCTGTCTGCTCTCAAAGTATTCCTCTATGTTTCCTGAAACATCCAGCAGTACATCAAAGAATTTAAACTCGTATATTTTTAGTTTGAATTCATTTTCGCCCTTTAAAGTCTTATCGAATAACACCCCTGTGGTGTATCCATCCTTAAATGGAAAGACATTTAGAAATTGGGGTGTGATAACCGTGCTTCCCTTGGTATCCATAAATCCATATAATGGAACACCATCCTCAACTTCTTTCGTAATTAAGCATCTTCCCTCATTAAACATCGGATAGCCCACTCCGGAAATATCCGATTTAGAGGTGTCGGTATTGTTATTCCAATAAACATCCTTCCTAAAATCGATGACCAAGGCACCCTCTTCATTGATAAAACCCCATTGGTCGCCTTGCCGCACGGCTGCCAACCCTTCACTAAAAGGGGCAATTTCATCAATTCCTTTAAGTTCTTGGGCAACAAATGTTATAGGCAACATCCATATAAAAGCAAATAATAATTGTGTAGTTCTCATAATATCAGTTTTTAATTTGTTCAAAAATAAGGCAGGGTAAAAAAGTATCAAATGATACAAGTCATTAGCAAATGAAACTTCAATTTCTTACCGGTTTAGAACATCAGATTAGAATAAATCATACTTTTCAAATCCTTAGGTAGTACATTACGGATGTCCTCCATTTCGCCTAGCGAAATATATTTTCTGAGATAAATAAACGTTATGTCCACATATTGTTCTCCTACTTCATCACTATATTTAAAGTCATTGACCTCAGCGGGCCAGTCGCACGCACGAACCAAATCCAAAAATTCGGCCATATGTTTAATTTTAGGTTTTTCCTTTTTAATTGACCATCCATTGACAAAAATCCCTTTTAGGAACATGGGTAGTTGAGCTATAAACTGCAGGGATTCTTCTGGCGGGATAATATCCCGTAGTGCATGCATAATTGCCGTAAATATCCGTCCTGCTTTATCACGGTCATTACGCATATTCATTTCTATAGCATAGCCCTTTAAAAAAGTATTACCCTCGGTTGCATATTGATTAAAGTTAAGTGCCATGAGATTTTATTTTTAAAATGAAGTATAAAATTTAAAATTAACAGCTAGTTCCGAAATGACATAAGTCATTTTATGAAAAGAATAGCTTTGGTACTTTTGAATACAAACAATAAATCTATTCATTATGACCATACACTTTCAATATGTACATATGCCGGAAAGCGAATCATTAAGTGAAATCGTAACCCGTAACCTTCAAAAATTAGCACATAAATATGAGTCTGTCATTCGTGCCGATGTTTTTTTCAAGCAAGGGCAAGGCAACGATGGAAACGATAAAATTTGCGAAATACAATTAAGTGCGCCCGGACCAAGGATTTTTGCTAAATCCACCGAAAATAATTTTGAAAAGGCCGCTGCAGAAACTACCAGTGATCTAGAGCGACAGCTCAGAAAACGTAAAGAAAAATTTACTCGTCGAAAAAAAACTAGTTAAAATGCAAAGGATTTTGGTACCCGTAGATTTCTCGGAATCTTCCGCTTATGCGTTGGAAGTGGCAGCGAAAATAGCAAAACAGCAAAATTCAGAAATTGTGCTGCTACATATGTTGAGGCTTTCAGAAGCGGTGTTGGCCAAAGATGAAGCCCAAGAATATGAAGAGGCCAAATACTACATGAAACTTGCTAGAAAACGGTTCAAACCTTTTTTGAACAAATCCTACCTTAAGGGTATTAAAATTAGAGAAATAGTCCAAAACTATAAGATTTTCAAAGAGTTAAATAAGGTAGCCCAAGAACAACATATAGATTTGATTGTCATGGGTTCACATGGTACGAGTGGGTTAAACGAATTATTTGTCGGCTCCAATACCGAAAAAGTAGTGCGCACTTCAGATGTGCCCGTTCTCGTCGTAAAAATGCCAAACCCAGATTTTATGGTCAAAAACATCCTTTTCGCCTGCGATTTTACGGATGACACTATTTTGGCCTTTAAAAATGCAAAAGCATTTGCGGCTCATTTTTCCGCCAAGTTGCATCTTATCTATGTGAACACACCTTATGATAGTTTCATCAGCACTATTGAATTAGAAGAACGTATCTCAAAGTTCTTTTTTAAAGCCGGCAACGAAGAACAAGAGGTTACTATATGTAATGATTATAATGTGGAGCAGGGTCTACTGAACTATGCCAAAAAGAACAGTTTTGATATACTTGCAATGCCCACGCGAGGTAGAAAGCCAATTTCTCATTTTCTGTTAGGGAGTAGAAGTATCGGCGAGGATATGGTAAACCATGCAAATTTTCCAGTACTGACTTTTAAAATATGAACATAAAAAAGAACCCTCAAGTCCCAAATTTCCTTGAGATTATCAATCTACTTTAACAGCAACTGGATTTTGGCCAAAAGCACCAATTCAGATTTGTTCCTTCCTGAAAAGGCGTTGGCAATTGCATTAGAGGTCTTTATTGTCAAAGACTTAATCTCCTCCGAAAAAGCATGAGGATGTTCCTTGTAAAAACTCTTAAATTCCGTATAACACTCTTCACTGCTCCTAGTATATTCCATGAGTCCGTCAAAAACAATCTCTATCTGGTTAGCCGCATCGGTACCGTAGCGGTCGGTAAAATCATCAACGTACAACCAATCTTCTTTTACGATTTCCTTTACTTTATCCCATTCCTTGGCATGTACACTGCCATCACAAATTGCCATGGCATAGAACAATTTACCCAAGTTCTCATAGAGCCGATTCATTGTTTTAGGTGTATTTTTCATTTTTAAAAGCTTTATGTTAAACATGCTAAAAATAGGGTGTCCAAGCCTATATTTCTATGATAAAAATCAGTTTGAAAGGTTTATATTTGAGTTATGCGGGTGTTCCAGAAAAACAGTAATATTTTTAATCTACTTTCAGAAGGGGTTTCCGAGGGTATCATTGTTGTCAATTCAGAGCAAGAAATTGTTGCCACTAATACCTCTGCTGAGGAGATGTTCGGTTATGAAAAGGATGAACTCATCGGAAAACCGCTGGATATCCTCATTCCAAAAAAGCACCACCATAACCATGATACCCACGTTGAAAACTTTATTACAAAAAGCGAAAAACGCCAAATAAAGCATAATCCTAATCTTTATGGCATTCGTAAAGACTGTTGCGAATTTCCGGTAGAAGTAGGCCTGAATCCTTTTCAAATTTACGACTCTACCTATGTCATGGCATTAATCATTGATATTACAGAGCGTAAACGAAAAGAAAAGGAACTGGAGCATTGGTCACGTATTTTTGACGAATCACTCAATGAAATCTATGTTTTTGATGCCGACACTTTCAATTTTAAAAATGTAAATAAAGAAGCGCAACGAAACATAGGTTATACTATGGACGAACTGTTGAAAATGACTCCGGTAGATATTAAACCAGAACTGAATCAACCTGAATTCCGAAAATTAATACAACCCCTATTTGAAGACGAAATGAGTAAGGTTCATTTTGAAACTACTCACGAAAGAAAAGATGGTTCTTCCTATCCTGTCGAAGTTCATCTACAACTCTCCCCTATCGGAGAAAACAAGGCCTTTGTTGCCATTATATTAGATATTGCCGAACGAAAAAACTATACTAAAAAACTTGAGAAAAAGGTAAAAGAGCGCACCAGACAACTAACCGAAGCGCTGACTGCAGAAAAAGAATTGAACGAGCTAAAGACCCGTTTTTTATCCTTGGTGTCTCACGAATTCAAAACACCCTTAAGCAGTATTTTGACCTCTATTACCTTGTTGGGAAAATATACCCAGACTGACCAACAAGAAAAGCGGAACAAGCACGTGACTACAATTAAAAATAAAGTCAAGTATCTTGATGCTATTCTTAACGATTTTCTTTCCGTAGAACGTTTGGAATCAGGTAAAATCAATTATAAGGTGGAAAGCTTTCCTCTGAGTAAAATCGTTAATGAAGTGGTCTATGATGCCAATATGTTGCTCAAAACAGGGCAAAAAATTCAGTATCCCAACAACATAGATGACCTTATAATACAATTTGATGAAAAGACCCTAGAATTAGCGTTGTCCAATTTGGTCCACAACGCCATTAAATATTCGCCGGAAAATTCCACTATCGATTTACAGGTAGAACTTGAAGAAGAAAAAATCATCCTAAAAATAATCGATGAAGGAATAGGCATACCCAAGGGTGAACAAAAACATATATTTAACCGCTATTTTAGGGCGGAAAACGCTCTTTTAACTCAAGGAACTGGCATTGGGTTGAACATTGCTAAACAGCACCTAGAGAACTTAGGTGCAAGCCTTGAATTCTCAAGCCAAGAAAACAGAGGTTCTACCTTTATTGTACGTATTCCCAAGGAACTTAATACTACCTAAAAAATGAAAACAATTTTATTAATCGAGGATGACAGGGCTTTACGAGAAAACACCGAGGAGCTTTTAGAACTTTCGGGTTATTCTGTTCTGACTGCCTCCAACGGAAAAATTGGTATCGAAACCGCCAAAGAAAACATGCCCGATATTATTATATGTGACATTATGATGCCAGAAGCAGACGGGTATGAGGTTTTGGAGAACTTATCGACTAATGAAAAAACCAAACAGATTCCGTTTATCTTTCTATCCGCCAAAACGGAGCATAAAGAAATACGAAAAGGGATGGACTTGGGTGCAGACGATTATTTGACCAAACCTTTTGAAGAAGAAGACCTCCTTAGTGCCGTGGAGAGCCGATTAGCAAAGGCCGAAATTTTGAACCGTATGATTGATAAAACCTCCAATAACGATGGAGTTTCGGAAGATGAGTTGCGCACCTTACATGAGCTAAAGAACTTTTTTGATAACAATGGCGACCTACTTAATTTCCGACAAGGTGAAACGATTTACCAAGAAGGTTCCCGATCCACTAAAATCTATCTTATCCTAAAAGGGCTTGTCAAATGCTACAATATGGATGCGGACGGTAAGGAACTGATTACATCATTATATAGGGCCGATGACTTTTTGGGCTTTACCTCTTTTCTGAACAACATCCCCTATCAAGAGTCGGCAACGGCCATGGAACCTTTAGAACTTGTGGGAATTTCCAAAGAAAATCTTAAGGAAATTTTAGCAAAAAATAAAAATATTTCTTTAGAATTGATGGAGCTTTTGACCGAAAAAATTACCCTAATAAAAGCACAGTTGTTACAGATGGCCTATAGTTCCGTCCGCAAAAAAACGGCCCAAACACTATTGCAATTTGCCGATATCATGAATACAAAAACAGAAGAGCCCATCAAAATATCGCGTAACGATTTGGCAAGTGTTGCTGGTATTGCTCCAGAAAGTCTTATTCGTACTCTTTCTGGTTTTAAGAAAGAAGGGCTTATAGCTATAGAAGGTCGCAACATTCGAATCAAGGAATTAAAAGCGCTACAATATGTGAATTAGATAGTACAAAACCTGAAAATGGTGCAGCTGATAAATATCATATGGCATGTTCATTCACAAGATTATTTTTGTCTACCAAGCCATGTGAATGAAAAACGTTTTAATACCCACAGATTTTTCAGCTAATTCCTGGAATGCCTTACAATATGCCGAACGATTATTTGAGAATGAGGCCTGTAATTTTTATATTTTGCATATTGGCGATTTAACGGAATCAGCAGTTAACAGTAATTCTTTTACTTTCCCTTCCGAAAAAATAAGTCCTTCTATCAAAGAAAAATTGAACTTGCTTTTTAAACGAATCGAGGGATTACCCATTAACGAAAAACATCATTTTATTGCCCTTCAGGAGTATGGTAACTTTATTGATATTATACGCAAAACGATTGGGGTAAAAAAAGTAGACCTTATCGTTATGGGAACTAAAGGAGCATCGGGCATAAAAGCATCCGTGGTTGGCAGCAATACGGGTGATGTCATTACCAAAGTGCTCTGTAATGTATTGGTAATACCAGAAAATGCTCCTATTACAAGGCCTAAGAAAATTGCCTTCCCAACAGATTATAATCTGTTTTACACCTTCCCTGTTTTGCAAACCCTTACGGAAATGCTGCGAATCTCAAAAGCCTATGTACATGTTTTGAACATTTCCAAAAGCAAGTCCTCGCTCACCAATCCACAAGAAATAAACAAAGCCTATTTACAGGATTATTTGGGAGAAACATTTCCTACGTCCCATAGTTTTCATAGTATAACCGACAAAAACATCAAGTCCGCAATTCTAAACTTCGTAGCCAATAACCATATAGAAATGTTAACGATGGTAGCCAAGAACCTAAATTTTTTTCAACAGCTTTTGTTCGATACCGCTATTGAAAAGTTGAGCTTCCACACCACGGTTCCTTTATTGGTACTGCATGAATAAATTGTTATATTCCTAACTGATCAATATCATAGTTATTACGTTGTGATAGAAATATTTTTGAATAGTTATAAAAAGATATGCTATGAGAACTATTTTGATTCCTACCGATTTTTCTACCAATGCTCTACACGCTATAGAATATGCCTTACAGCTCTATAAGTGCGAGCGTACCAATTTCTATTTTTTACATGCTTATGCTGACGAAGTGTATGGTCCCTTTAAAAAAAACGGAGGAGAATCAATGGAAGCACAAAAAAAGACTATCACAACAAATGTAGATGCAGCCTTAAAAAAATTAGTAGCCGAACTTGCCAAAAAATATCACAACCCAAAACACAATTTTCAGTCCATAGCCGCCTTTGAGTCTTTAATAGATGCAGTAAATAATTTTGCCAATCAGATCAATGTAGATCTTGTGATTATGGGCACGCAAGGTGCAACAGCGAACGAAAAAATTGCCTTTGGCAGCCATACGGTGCAGATTTTCAAATATGTGCAATGTCCTGTTTTGGCCATTCCAGAAAATTATGAATATCAACAACCAAAAAAAATAGTATTTCCAACAAATTATATGTTGCCTTATAAGCGCAGAGAGCTAAAGCTTTTGAACACTTTGGCCGCCGAATTTAAATCGGAAATACATTTCCTCTATATTTCCGATTTTGAAAACCTAAGTCATAGACAGCTAGACAACAAAAGGTTCTTGCAGGAATCGTTACTGGATGCCCATCTGTTTTTTGAACGCACGCCCATTAAGAATAAAAATGATACCATTATAGAATATATTTCAGAAAAGAATATAGACTTGCTGGTCATGGTCAATGCTAGGCATTCTTTTTTAGAGGATATGCTGTACCGATCAACCGTGGATGAAATTGGGCTACATCCAAAGATTCCATTTTTGGTCATGCAGAACCTACCTCGATAATAGTTAACTCTTAAAAGATGAAAAAGATACTCTTGCCCACCGATTTTTCTAATAATGCTTGGAACGCCATTGTCTATGCACTTGAATTTTTGAAAAACGAAGAATGCGAGTTCCATATTTTACATACCTATACACCTACCTTTTATCGAGTGGATTATATGATGGGTGGCCCAACATATAGTGCTATTCCCGATATGGGTGTAGAGATTGCCCAAGCTGGATTGGATAAAATTTTAGTAGATATAAAAGTAAAATTCAATAACCCAAAGCATAAATTCAAGATCCGATCGGCCTTTAATACCTTGACAAATGAGGTTATGGAACTTGCCGAAACCAAAGACTTTGACCTAATTTTTATGGGTACGCAAGGCGCAACAGGTGCCCAGGAAATTTTCCTAGGCACCCATACTGTGCAAGTAATACGAAAGTCTAAAATTCCTGTAATAGCCATACCCAAAGGGTACGGTTTTAAGGATATAACATCTATTGTTTTTTCAACAGATTATGAGCAGCTATATAAAGAGGAAGCATTATTATTTTTGACTACTCTTGTTAATACACACAAAGCCAAATTAACAGTATTACACGTAAAGGAGGAACATGAGTTGGCAGATAAGCAAAAGGTTAACAAAAGTGCTCTAGTTGATTCTTTTAAAGAGGTCCATCCTAATTTCGTAGAAGAAAGAGGAACGTTGATACCTAATGCCATTCACGATTACATTAAGGAGCACAAATCAGGACTTTTAGCGATGATGAACCGAAAGCATAGCTTTTTTGAACGCCTGCTAGTCAAACAAAATATTGATACTATCGGATTTCATACTACAATTCCATTTTTAGTTATGCCCGAGACGTCCAAAATCAAAAAATAAAATATCATGAAAAACATAGTACTTCCAACCGATTTCTCAGACAATGCCTGGAACGCGATATTCACGGCTGTAAAGCTTTATGCCGAGCTAGAATGTAAGTTTTACATTCTACATGCATACGAACCCCAAGCCTTGAATATGTTGGGAAGAAAAGGCCAGCAACGATTGGGCATTATTTACGATTCTTTATCCGAATATTCAAGACAAGAACTAGATAAGATACTGTTATATCTAAAGAAAAATCACCATAATCCAAAGCATAGTTTTGAGGCCGTATCGAAATCAGATACCCTAGAAGAGGTCTTAGAACAAATTATGGCAGAAAAAGATATTGACCTAATCTGTATGGGCACCCAAGGGGCAACTGGAGCCAAACAAGTTTTTATGGGAAGTACAACCGTTAAGGTATTAAAGAAAATTAGTAACTGCGCCATCTTGGCTGTACCGGACGACTACAATTTTCAATCCTTGAAATCGTTGGCTTTTCCCACAGATTTTTCAAAAAAATATGAAAAGCACCAATTATCACCCATGACCGAATTGGCATCCCTTTGGAAAACAAAAATTCAAATCGTACATGTGGCCGTAGAATTTGAACTTAACGAACAGCAACTCATAAATCAAAAGTTGTTAAAAGAGCGCTTAGATGATTTGAATGTTACATTTTATAATATCGATTTCGAAGCTAACGTGGAGCATACACTTGAAAAATTTATGGAAGACACACGAATAGAGATGATGGCTTTAGTCCAATACAAACATAGCTTTTGGGAGAAAATTATAGGAGAGCCAGTCGTAAAGAAAATGACCTTCCACACAAAAGTGCCACTTTTGGTGCTACCGGAATAAACAGATATATGAATAATTCATAATTGAGAACAATGGGGAAAAGGCATATTTTATTACCAACAGATTTTTCGGCGAATGCGCGAAACGCTATCGACTATGCTATTTACCTTTTTGAGAAGGAGGCATGTACTTTTTACATCCTACATTCCTTTGAAGTTGGAGCATCTGCCCTAAGTAGTACTATGGGAAAGGCAAACAACACGCGATTGTACCGCGCTGTAAAAGAAGAATCCGAGCGCCATACTAAATCACTTATAGCGGAACTAAATTCGAAAAATAAAAATCCATTACACGAATTTGAAGGCCTAAGCCTATCGGATTCTCTATTGAATGCAATTGGGAAAACCGTAATCGACAACAATATCAACTTTGTGTTTATGGGTACCAAAGGTTCATCAGCGGTAAAAGAAGTCTTTATGGGCAGCAACACGGTCAGCGTCATGAAGCATATTGATTTCTGTCGCTTGGTGGCCGTTCCTGAGAATTACAGCTTTGATATCCCAAATAAGATTGCTTTCGCTACAAATTTCGAACACTTGTCTTCAAAAGTAGAATTGAGCCCACTAATTGATTTGGCTAAATTATGTGATTCCGAAATTATCATTGTTCATGTGGACACAGGGGAAAACCTGAGTTCACAACAACAAACCTGCAAAAATCTATTGACGGAACATTTAGATGGTTTGCCACATAGATTCGTAGAGGTTGGAGGAGCGTCAAAGATTTCAGATGCTATTCAATCTTTTGCTTTTGCAAATAAAGATGTAGGAATGATTGCTATGGCCAACTATTGGCATAGCTTTTTTGAAAGACTTACAAAGGAGAATGTCATTAATCGGATTGCATTTTATACAGAAGTTCCCTTTTTGATATTTCCTCTTATTGATCGGTAAAAAAAATAGGACTTTCTTGCCGTGCTCTTAAAACAAAGGATTGATGAAAATCATAGGTTCTTAATGCTGGACTAGGACCTGCAATTTAGCCTGGTTGAAACTAGAAAATACTCAGGATGAATGACCATTATCATTTGAATATTATTGAGGCACCCTTACATTTCAGTTTAAATCATATCAAAGATGAAAAATATACTAATACCCACAGATTTCTCGGATAATGCGTGGAATGCCATTACCTATGGTATGGCTTTTTTCAAAAAAATGAAATGTGCTTTTTTTATTATTAATGTACATCCTACCGCCACATATTCCGGTGGTGAAGCAACGACTTTCGTAGCGCCCGAAATACTTGAAGAAAGTATTTTAAAGGAAAATAAAGAAAAAATAAAGAAAGTACTCAGAGCGATAGAACGTTTACCCATTAACACCAAACATACGTTTCAAACAGAAGTATTGTATGGGTTTTTTACAGACCATATCAAAAAGGAAGTCAAGGACAAAAACATTGACTTGATTATCATGGGAACAAAAGGCGCATCTGGCATAAAAGCGGTTTCTATGGGAAGCAATACAGGCAATGTGATTACCAAGGTACCTTGTGCAGTTCTAGCAGTTCCAGAGGATGCAAGATATAGTAGACCCAAGGAAATAGGATTTCCAACAGACTTTCAATTGGGTTATGATGTGAAGGTAATGGGAAACGTAAAAGAGCTCATTATGCTGCATAAATCGGCATTAAGGTTCTTATATCTCTCTAACAAAGGAGATGACCTCAGTTTACTTCAGACAAAGAACCGCGAATTTTTAAAGGACTATTTTGCCAATACTGAATGTTCTTTTCACACCCTAACGGGGAAAAAACTGGACGAGGCCGTTCAACATTTTGTTGAAAGCAGAGATTTAGATATGATTGTAATGGTTGCGAAAAATCTGAACTTTCTAGAACGTATTCTTTTTAGACCCACAGTTGAAAAAATCAGTTATCATACGGCAGTACCCTTTTTGGTACTACATGAGTAAATTCTCATTGGCTAATTATTTAACTATGCCTAAACCAAAAACAAAAAAAGAACTATTGGCCTTAAGCAACGCAAACTATCATAAACTAATAGATTTTGTAGAATCATTTAACGAAACGGAACGCACTAAAGAATTTACTGAAGGATATCTCAACCGAAAAAATACTGATGTGCTTGCCCATCTACATCTCATGGTACTGGACTGGTACGCTGTAGGAATGACTGGAAAAAAACCTGACATACCAGCCAAAGGCTACACCTGGAAAACCATACCTGAACTAAATTGCAAGATTTGAAAAAAATGCAAAGAAGCTAATTATACAGAAGTTTTAAAACTGTTGGCCTTTCGTATAAAGATATTCAAAAGCTCATTAAAAACCATTCTAACCAAGAACTCTTCGAAAAGCAAAAATATAAATGGACAGTCACTACCTCACTAGGTGCCTATCTTATTTAAGCCACTTTAAGTCATTACGACTGGGCCCATAAGCTGATAAAAAAAGCCGCAAAAGACAAATAATTCGATAATAATTAAGAATGCGATTTTATAATTTTTATAATATCGTTCTTCTGCAAAACACCTGACTCGCGCCACAACTGTTTACTGTTTTTGAACAATAGCATGGTAGGGACACCACGAACCTGATATTTTGAAGCTATCGATTGGTTTTTATCTACATCTATTTTTACAATTTTGATAGCTTTACCCATTTCGTCCTTTACTTGTTTTAAAATCGGAGCCAACATTTTACATGGACCGCACCAGTCGGCATAAAAATCCACGAGGACTGGGGTTTCCGAATCAATAATTTTAGAAAAACTACTTTTCATCCGTTTGCAATTTGAAAGTTAAAAATACCAAAAATAGGAATTCGGCGAACTGACTAATATCATGGTGTTTGGATTTCTTCTCCCCTAATTTTACTTCAAAATTAAAAAATATCTGATCATGACACGAATTCTATTTCCCACAGATTTTTCCGATAACTCCTTCGAAGCCATTAATTATGCCCTAACGGTATATAAAGACATAGAGTGCACCTTTTATTTACTTAATACGTATACGCCTCCCGTATACCATACAGAATACCTTATCGGTAGTCCAGGGCTGATAGGTTTGGGCGATATACTACAGAATAATTCCGCTACTCAATTGGAAGAATTGAAAAATAGATTGGAAAATCAGTACAATAACCCGAAGCATTCTATTGTCGTTCGTTCAGCTTTCAATACACTTCTGGGCGAAATCTCCGAGACTGTAGAAGCAGAGCATATAGATTTAATCGTGATGGGAACCAAAGGAGCAACTGGTGCACAGGAAATTCTGTTCGGCACAAATACGGTTCACGTAATAAAAAAAGCCAAGTGTCCTGTGATAGCAGTCCCTCCAAACTTCAAATACGAGACACCGAAGGAAATCTTATTTCCCACCGACTATGAAATTGAATACGAAAAGGAAAAGTTAGTGCCGTTGTTAGCAATTGCCCAAAAGCATAAATCAAGAATAAACGTGATGCACGTGCGTACTGGTTATGACATAAATAGCATACAAGAAAAACACAAGGGCCAACTTGAAGCATTATTTAATAATAAAGCGCTGTTCCATGAAGTACCCGATAATGGCATCATAGCTGCCATCAATGCCTTTCAAGTCCAAGTAAAAATAAACCTATTGGTCATGGTACAGAACAAGCACACCTTCATGGAGCGTCTATTTATAGAACCTGTTATCAAAAAAATAGGTTTTCATATAACCGTACCGTTTATGATACTCCCACAAATTTAAAACGAATACAATGAAAAACATTTTGGTCGCCACGGATTTTTCTAACAATGCGTATTGTGCACTTTTTTATGCTACAAAGTTATTAGCATCAAGACCTTGCTCCTTCTATATACTTAATGTGTTTGATGAACTAACGCCTTTGCAAGGCAAAAAATCGAAGTTATTTAGCAGCAAGAAACAGCTGGAAGAACTGCAAATACAATCAAAGGAAAAACTGACCAGTACCTTCCATAGAATCTTTATGGACAATGAGAACGGAAAACATCAGTTTCAGACCCTATCTAAAAAAGGGATGTTGTCAAAGATTATTGCAAAGACCATTGATGAAAAACAAATAGACTTGGTGGTCATGGGTAACAAAGGCCTTACCGATGCCTCGGATATTTTTTTTGGAGGCAGTACACTTAGGGTCTTGAACAAAATCAAAAAATGCCCGATTCTTGCTATTCCAGGGGAAATGGACTTCAAACAACCCAAGGAGATGGCATTCATTACGGATTTCAAAAAAGGATGTGCCAAAGATTCCATTACACCCCTGCTATTTTTAGCCTCCATTATCAATGCTTCGATTAGGGTCATGCATATTAGCGAAGAGGAGATTTTGAATCAGGAACAAGAATCCCATAAAAAACTCTTGGAACTCTGCCTAAAAGATTGTAGTCACAGCTTTCATTGGATGCAAGCGTTCGGTGATAAGGCCAAGGTCATCGATACTTTTCTTAAAAAACTGAGTGTAAATCTATATGCCATGGTCAACCATAAACACAACCTTTTTGAAAAATTGACACATGAGCCGGTCATTAAAGATCTAAGTATATATTCAGAGATCCCGTTTTTGATTCTTTCGTATCAAGACTGATAATTATCATTGTTAAATCCTTGGTTGCGAAATATATTTAATGGAGCAACCTAAAAAGAATATCATGAACAAAAGAATACTCGTCCCTACAGATTTTTCAAAAAATGCACTTAACGCGGTACGGTATGCACTTGATTTGTATGCGAAACTAAACTGTGAATTCTATTTATTGAACGTTTTTCAGTTGGACAGTTATAATACCGACAGCCTACTTATTCCAGAGCCCGGAAGCGCAGCATACGAAACCGCTAAGAGGGATTCTGAACAGCAATTTTTAAAACTATTGGATATGATAGAACTGCACCACGACAATCCGAAGCATTCCTATCATACGATTTCCACTTTCAATATTTTATCTGAAGCCTTGAAGCAAGCAATAGCTAAAAAAGATATAGACCTGGTAGTTATGGGAATACGGGGTTCTACAGCTAATCGAAAGATTATCTTTGGGGGCAATACTGTCAATGCAATGGAAAAAATAAGGGAATGCCCAGTACTCGCCATCCCTACAGATACCCGTTTTTCGCCACCGAAGGAAATTGTTTTTCCGACGGATTATAAAACTGCTTTCAAACGTAAAGAATTGAGCTACCTTATTGAAATTACCAGAATGCATGGGACTGCTATCCGAGTGCTATATGTAAGTAAAAAGACTGATTTAACGGAGTCTCAAGAAAACAACAAAAATTTATTACTTGAAATACTGGAGCCTGCGAACCATAGTTTTCATATCCTATCCAATAAAGATGTATCTGATGGAATAACTTTATTCGTGGAAAGCAGGGATAGCGATATGATTGCTTTTATCAACCATAAGCACTTTTTCTTTAGCAGTGTATTTTCCAAACCCTTAGTCAAGGAAATAGGCTACGACGCCATCGTTCCGATATTGGCGTTACATTAATCAAAATTATTCTAAAATTATAAATATGAAAAATATAGGTATTTGGATGGACAAGGAGAAAGCGCATCTCGTAAGACTTGAAGACGAAAAAGAAGCGTTTGAAACAATTGTATCAGATTTGGATTTTTTTAAACCCACGGGCGGATCACGAACGAAATCGGCAAAATGGGGACCTCAAGACGTGGTTCAAGACAGTAAATATCTTGAACGTGAGAAACACCAGTTAAAAAAGTATTTCAATGATCTCGCCGATGCCATAGGCGATGCTGATGCGATAGCGATTTTTGGCCCTGCGGATACCAATGAAAAGTTCAGAAAAGAATTGATGAACAATTATAAGCCCTTGGCGGCCAAATTAAAGATTGTCACCAAAGCAGATAGTATGACCGAAAACCAGACTAAAGCTTTGGTCAAGGATTATTTTAGGCATAAAGATTAGTTGTTTGATGGTCTTATAAATGAATATCTATGGATGAGCTACTGAATTTCTTTGACAATCCCATTGTTGTAAAGGCGCTAAAACTGGTGCTTTGGATATTCTTTATCGTCTTAGCCATAGGTTTTTTTCGTAAGCTCCTAAAACGAAGAATAAACGATGTGGCCATCCGTTACAAGGCCCAAAAAGGAGTCGAGGTTGCAGGCTATGTGCTTATCGGGCTATTGATTCTACTTTCTTTTACAGTCGAAAGCCTTGAGGATTACACTATTATCATTGGTCTTTTTACAGCCGGAATCACATTTACTTTACAAGAACTGATCTTAAGTATAGCGGGTTCTTTTTATATATTTTTTGTGCGCGTCTATAAACCCGGAGACCGGATAGAAATAAACGGTATCAAAGGTGATGTGATTGATATTGATAGTATTTACACCACGTTGATGGAAATGGGAGAATGGGTCAGCAGCGATAACTATTCTGGTAGAATTGTCAAGATTAGTAATGCTTTTGTCTTTAAAGGGCCGATAAAAAATTACTCTATGGATTTTCCTTTTGTTTGGGACGAGTTACATATTCTAGTTACGTATGGTTCGAATGTTGCAATGGCTAAAAAAATCGTAATGGATACCACAACGGAGCTCCTTTCCGAATACACCGAAAAAACTCTTTGGCAAAATGGGAGGAGATGGTAGAACGCTATTACATTGAAAATGCAACACTAGAACCTACCCTGGCCATAGGTCTTAACGATAATTGGATTACACTGAACCTAAGATACATTACCGACTACAAACTGAGAAGAGGTACAAAACACAGATTATTTGAACACATTGAACAAACTATATCCCAAACAAATGGTAAAGTTGCCTTGGCCTCAGCTACGCTTCAACTACTTAAAATACCACAAATAGAGGTAAATCTAAAAAAATAACATGCAAAAGGGAACGGAATTCGATATCACTAAATCCTCCGGAGAAAAAGCCAAGTTTTCTTTGGATAAACTCCGGAATTCATTGAAACATAGTGGAGCGGACCATAATTTAGTGGAAGAAATCGTTGATAAAGTACAAGATGAGCTTTACGAAGGTATTTCTACCAATGAAATATACAACAGAGCCTACGCGCTGCTTAAAAAGAAGAAGTCCGTCTTTGCTTCCAAATACAAATTAAAAAAGGCGATTTATGAACTAGGACCAACGGGTTTCCCTTTTGAACGCTTTGTCGCCGCCATTTTGGACTATTCAGGGTATTCCACTAAAGTGGATATAATTATGGATGGCGTCTGTGTAACCCACGAAATTGACGTGGTTGCGAAAAAAAATGGGCAGACCACCATCATCGAATGTAAATTTCATGGTGAAGAAGGTCGCAACTGCAATGTGAAAGTGCCTCTTTATATTCATTCCCGTTATAATGATGTCAAAGCGCATTGGCAAATGAAAAAAAATGAAACAAAAACCTTGAACAAAGGTTGGGTCGTTACCAATACCCGTTTTACAAAGCATGCCATCAACTATGGAAAATGTGCTGAACTATATCTCCTCAGTTGGGACTATCCCAAAAACGATGGACTAAAAGATAGAATCGACAGATTAGGGTTATATCCCATAACCGTTTCAACCTTGTTGAGTAATCGTGAAAAAAAATTCCTATTAAGTAGGGATGTAGTGCTTTGCCGACAGCTTTGGAAGGACAAATTCTTTTTAGATCATTTGGGGGTATCCAAAACAAGAAAAGAGAAAATACTTGAAGAAATCAAACAACTCTGTAATCAATAGTTATGAACAAAATCAAGATTCATTTTCTAGGTGCTGCAGGTACCGTAACAGGTTCCAAGTTTTATCTGGAAACGCCTGAATTGAACCTTATGGTAGATTGTGGCATGTTTCAAGGGTTGAAAGAACTTCGAAAATTGAATTGGGAACCTTTACCTATTGACGTTTCAAAAATCGATTTTGTATTATTAACCCACGGTCATTTAGACCATACTGGGTATCTGCCACGCTTGGTCAAAGAAGGCTTTAAGGGTAAGATTATCGGAACGGCACCTACCATGGAGATAACCCGAATCATACTTCTGGACAGTGGTAAAATCCACGAAGAGGAGGCAGAGCGAGCCAACAAAGAAGGGTATAGCAAACATGAACCAGCATTGCCTTTTTATACCATAAAGGAGGCAGAAAGGACCATCGACTTATTTAGGTATGAAGAAAAGGAAGTATGGATTTCGCTATCGGAACACATACGTTTCAAATTCAAGTTTAACGGACATATCATCGGTGCTACTTTTATCGAATTGGAAATTTTCAAAAAGATATTTGTTTTTTCTGGGGACATTGGCAGGGATAAGGACTTGTTGTTAGCACCGCCCGAACGCCCTAAATGGGCAGATTATCTCTTTATTGAAAGTACCTATGGTAACAAGCTACATCCTAAAGAGGAAGTAGAAGAACTATTGATTTCCTTGGTAAATAAAACAATTAATGAAAGGGGAACCCTTATCATTCCTTCTTTTGCCGTAGAACGTTTACAGTCGCTGATGTATTTGCTCTGGCAATTGTATAAAAAAAATAAAATTCCCAATATCCCAATTTTTATTGATAGTCCGATGGGAAACAATGTACTATCGGTTTTTGAACGCTTTCCTGATTGGCACAAACTCTCGATGAAAGAATACCGTGCCATGTGCAACCATTTTAATATCATAAGTTCCTATGCCGATACATGGAAAACTATTGATGACCCAAGACCAAAAGTTGTTATCGCGGGTAGCGGCATGGTCACGGGAGGAAGGGTGTTGACCTATTTGAAACAACTTATAGATTTCCACACCACAAACGTTCTATTGGTAGGCTATCAAGCTGAAGGAACTAGAGGAAGACAGCTCTTAGAAGGTGCTCACGAGTTAAAATTTTTCGGAAAATATTATCCTGTAAAAGCAAACATACAGCACTTGGAAAGTCTATCTGCACACGCCGACCAGCAAGAGCTTTTACATTGGATAAGGGACATCAAAAACATTCCCGAAGGTGTATTTCTTATTCATGGCGAGCCTACCGCCCTAGATACTCTTAGGGTTAAAATCCATGATGAACATGGTTGGCAGGTCTTTATTCCCAAATTAAACGAAATACGGGAGTTCGTACTGTAGACCTGTTTTCTAACCTTGGTCCTTGCTTTCTTTTTTTATGAAGGATAGTTGTAAGGAATATATACCCATAAGTAATGGAAAAAGAACAGCTAAGCAGGGGTCATGAGAAAAAAGCGGAAGAACTACATTGGGAAATACAGGAATGGAAATTGCACTTTCAGTTTTAGACGATGGCTTCCTGTTTTTAGAGCGGTTCTTAGCTAGTCATGTTTTTAAACCTAACACCCCAAATCTCTTTGAATGGATACAAGAATATAAAACAGGTGTCAAGAAAGTCAAAACGAGTAAAACAGAAGTTCATGACCGTATTTCTATACCCGAAAATACGCTTGGTGGAAAGTACGGATATTGACTGTAATTCAAGCTATTACTGCAACCATGATGCTTCAAATGCCAAAATCGTGGCCTATTTTGAAGATTTGCCAAAACCCGAAATCAGAAATTTTAAACTATGCAGGTAGTATTTTAAAAAAAACTAAGCCTTAAAGTCTATAGTTTAGCATTGCGTGCAATAACAAACTGATCATTGTCATTTTTATTCTTTAAGGCTTACCCTAACTTGGAATTTAATAACTATTTAAAAATGATACAAATGAGTGTCAATAGAATAAAATACAGCTACATAGAGTCGATTAGCACCGAAGAAATGCACGAAGATTCAAAAAATTGGTTTTCGGAACTTGCTTTTATAAAAGATGAGCAGCAATTTCTGAACAAACTGGTGCAATCCTTCGCAATCAAAACATTGGATAAAAAAGAATTTGGGCAAATCAATGATTTCAAAAATACAATTGCCGAAAATCGACGCAGATTAAATTCTATTTTCAAACAAGTACAAAAACATATGAATCAATTGGAAATTATGATAGACGGGGTAGATCAGCTTGATATGGAAAAAGCCTATCTAAAGAGCCATAACAAACTTTATCTAAAGATGAACAACTACCTTTTAGATTATAGAACTGTAAAAGAAAGGGGATTTTTGAAATTAGCTTCTATCCTTAAAACAGCGAAGCAAAAAATAGCTTTAGAAAATCCTGAGTACAAGCTAAGGACAATAACTAAAGAAAAATTGAATTCATGAAAAAACTATCGATAGTATTAGTCATATTTATATTCAGTTGCTCCTCTGCAACTTTAGTAGAAAACTGGAAAAATCCGAATATTGTCTTATTTAACGCCCAAAAGGTGCTCATCGTGGGCATGACTCAAAACGAAATTGCAAGGGGAAGTTTTGAAAGTAAGCTACAAAAAGAGTTCGATAAAAGGGACGTTGAAGCTTTACGAAGTCTGGATGTATTTGATTTATCCTTTACCGATTCCAAAAAAACCGAACAAGACCTCGATGAAGTGGAACAAAGTCTTTTGGATAAAGATTTTGATGCCATTCTGTTTACGAAAATAACAGGGTCTGAGAGCCATCAAAGTCTTACAAGAACAATTTCTAGCTGGGACAATTATCAGGGCCGATTCAACGATGACTATCTGAGGCACCAAGATATTTATTACGATGAAGGATACTACGATAGATTTACGGTGTACCAAGCTGAGACTACTTTGTACTGTATTTGTGCGGGTAAAGAAAGAGCGATGATTTGGAGAGGTAGTATAGAGATTATGGATCCTAAAAATATAGAAAAAACGATAGACGATTACATAAAACTAGTCGTAGTGGCCATGCAAGAACAGGATTTGATTTTTAGAAAAGAAATTGACAATGAAGTTACTGGTCTATAGTGCAAAGAGTTTTGAAGTACCCTTTTTAAAGCAGGCGAACAAAAACAAACATAAGGTTACGTATCTAGAGGAAGCTTTGGATACCGAATCCGTTATAAAGGCCATTAGTTTTGAAGCTATCAGTATCTTTTCCGGAGATGATGCCTCATCCATTGTTTTAGAAAAATTATGGGACTTTGGAGTGCGTCATATTACAATAAGGTCCTCAGGGTATAACAATATTAAAATGAAAACTGCCAAGCGGTTGGGTTTTAAAGTTGCAAATGCACCCGATTATTCGCCCCATGCTATTGCCGAACATGCCATAGCCTTGCTACTAGCCCTAAATCGTAAGCTAATTTTAGCCAATACCCAAGTGCATGACTACAATTTTTTACAGGATGGTCTTATGGGTTTCAATCTACATGGTAAGACGGTTGGTATTATAGGAACCGGCAGAATAGGTAGTGTTATGACCAAGATTGTGCATGGCTTTGGTTGTAAAATTTTAGCCAACGACTTAGAACCGGATTATGATTTAATGGAACTGTGCGGTGTTGTCTATACCTCCTTGGATGATGTCTGTAAGCAATCGGATATCATAAGCCTACATATCCCATTGAACTACGAAAACTACTATTTGATCAACAAGGATAAACTAGCAATGATGAAGCATGGTGCTGTATTGCTAAACACCTCACGCGGTGCTATAGTTGAAACTGATGGGTTAATCAAATTATTAGAAGATAGGCATCTTGGCGGATATGGCACCGATGTGTATGAAAAGGAAAAAGGTGTCTTTTTCAGAGATAATTCCAAACATGGTATCAAAGATGAGCGTTTGAAAAAACTATTATCCTTGCCTAATGTACTGCTAACACCACATCAAGCTTTTGTAACCAGGGAAGCGATGACCAATATAGCGGAAATTACCTTTGAAAATATAGCCAGTTGGGCGAAGGGTATGGAATGTAAAAATGAGCTAGGTCTTGAAATGTTGAGCTCATAGTAAAGGACTGAATACCTTTCCAAAACCCTCCTTCAACTTTTCCACCCATGGTCTTTCTAAATACTCTTGGTAGGAAAGCATGCTACTCAAATTAGCATCTTTTAGAAAATCTTCTTTTAGTGATTGGGCAAAAGCTTGGTTATAGACAATTGCGTTTACTTCATAATTCTGTTCAAAACTGCGATTGTCTAGATTTGTGGTCCCAATGGTAGAAACCGCATCATCACTCACGATGATTTTACTATGAAGAAAACCATCTCGGAAAAGATAGATTTTGATTCCCGATTTTAATAATGATTCATAATAAGAACGTACGCTCCAACTCACGATTTTACTATCCGCATTTTCGGATACCATAAGGCGAACATCTACCCCGCTCCTTGCAGTGGTTTGTAAAGCCTGCATAATCGCCTGCCCTGGAATGATATAAGGATTGGTAATATACAAGTAGTCCTTTGCATTATTAATAATTGTAAAATACGCTTGCTCCAGTGAAGGAAAGTCATCATCAGGGCCTCCGGAAATGATTTGCACCAATGCTCCATTGCTTTTTATTACTGATGAATCTGAAATCAACAACGGCTTAAGAACTGTTTGACTAACCAAATACCAGTCCATTGCAAAAACATAATCCAGATGACTTGCAGCTGTCCCTTCCAACCTTAGATGCATATCGTGCCAATTTCCTAAAGCAGTATCCCCTTTTAAGTATTTATCTGAAATGTTGATGCCTCCCGTAAAAGCAACCTCCCCATCGACCACTATTATTTTTCGATGGTTCCTATAATTTAGAGAGGAAAGGAAACGGCCAAATTTAAACGGAAGAAAGGGGTATACTTCTACCCCTATAGCAACCAATTTGTTCAAATAGGACTTGCTCAATGAAAAACTACCTATACCGTCATAAATCATACGTATTTTGACACCACTAGTAATTTTTTCTTCAAAAAGAACAAGCAATCGATTGGCAAGTTCTCCCTCTTCAAAAATATAATATTGCAAGTGAATCTGTTTTTTTGCATTTCCCAAAGCATTGAAGATAGCCTTAAAGGTAGATTCTCCATCCTTGAGTAAGCTGAGCTGGTTATGAGCGGTAGGTGGGAAATGAGAATTCTCGTAAACAAGCATCATCAATTTTCGGTACGCTCCTTTCAGAGCGGCCATTTGATTTGTAGTGGGTTTAGACAGGTCTAAAAACGTTTGCTTTTTTAATTTGAGTAGCTTATTCTTCCTCCGATTTCTTCCTAATAAAAGGTATAACAACATACCTCCTAAAGGAACAGTAAATATGGCCAAAAGCCAAGCTAAGGTTTTAGAAGGCTTTGCGCCGTGAAGCAGCAGGGTTATGACTACGGTTATAGCAAGAGCAAGGTAAAAAATAATAAAAAACGTTGTCCACACTGAGGTAATTTTTAAAATTATTAAGCTTAAAATAAAATTAGTCACTTAAATACATTTACACTAAAAGTAAACCTGCTTTGTCATTTATTCTATGATATTGGTCAAATTTTTAAAAATAAATTTAAATACTCGATTACAAAACCTAGTTTTTATGATGTATTCATAATTGAAAAATTGTGGTGATTCAATTTTAATACTTCCTCATTTAACCAAAATCAATTCTATTAATAAATAGTATACCTAATCTGAGAAGGTGTTTTTCGTAGCTGACCTTGATATTTTCGTAGGCTCCCTTATGAATCTCTAGTAGCAACATGCTGATGTGCAGGAAGTAAAAGCATAGTTTATTTTGGAATATTAGTTATGTTCTTTTAGCTACAAATATGTATACCATAAAAAATACAATATGCTATTTTCTGTAATCAAATTTGGTTGATTTATGAACGGAATACAGCACACAATGCTACGTTCACACGTTTAAAAACGTCGATAGCGGTTTTGTTTTATTAAATTTTGCTTTAATATGGTACTTTTATAGTATGGTCAGAAAGGCATCCTTTTTTAATAGCACTTCAAAAGAGGTGATATTCCAGGTAATTCTGCATGTTGTATTATTCTTGTTCTTTTCATTCGATAAAAACCAGCCGCAAATACAAGAATATAAAATAGTGGCCTTCCTAAATTATGCATTAGGAGCACTTGTTATCAACTATGTATTATTACCGCGGTATTTCTACCAAAAAAAATACCTGCTTTTTTTCTTATTGGTAACGGTTATAGTAGCCCTCATCATCGGTGTTGAGGAATTAGTTTTAGAACAAATCTATTACCCAGATACACGCGGCAAACATTTTACGGGTGTAGTCTACGGCCTACTAGATGTAATGCCGGTGATTACCATCTTGGCGGGATTCAAATTTGCCTGGGACGCTTCTACCAAACAAAGGGAAGTGGAAGAGTTGCGCACCTCAGTCAAAGAAAGCGAACTCCAATTTTTAAAATCGCAAATTAATCCGCATTTTTTGTTCAACAATCTAAATAATCTGTATTCCTACGCCATTGAGCAATCCCCCAAGACGCCTACTATTATTTTAGAACTTTCTTCGGTGCTCCGCTATATGCTTTATGATTGTAAAGAGGATTTTGTATCCCTACCTAAAGAAGTGGAACATTTAAAGAATTTTACACAGCTTAACGAACTACAAATAGAAGACCGGGGCAACGTAAACTTTAAAACTAAAAACGTGTCATCTGAATATTTAATTGCACCCCTTATCCTCTCTGTATTCATAGAAAACGCCTTTAAACATAGTACCGCCAGTCAATCTGAAGACATTTTTATTGATATCAATCTACAACTCTATGATAACGGGCAGTTACACTTTAAATGTAGAAATTCTTTCCATTCCATCACAAATACCGGTAGCTTATCAAAAGGCATAGGCTTAGCAAACGTAAAAAAACGACTACAGTTATTATATCCCAATGCCCACGAACTTAAAATAGAGGAAATTGATACACTATATTACGTTGACCTAAAAATGAATCTCAAATCCAAATTGGTATGATTCACTGCATCATCATTGAAGACCAACCGCCTGCGCAAAGGGTATTGAAGAAATACATTTCTGATATAGGGAATATGGAGCTAAAGGGTGCTTTTACCGATGCCCTGCAAGCGATGGATTTTTTAAAAGGTGAAAATGTAGATTTGATTTTTCTGGACATCCATTTGCCTAAAATTTCAGGTATCGATTTTCTAAAGACCCTTCCTAATAGGCCCAATGTTATATTGACTACTGCATTTTCCGAATATGCCTTAGAAAGCTATGAATACGGTGTTGTAGATTACCTACTCAAACCTTTTTCTTTTGAACGTTTCGTGCAAGCGGTATCCAAAATACCCACGCCAGCATCTAAAGTTGAAAAAGAAGGGCACACAATTAATAACGCGAATGCTACTGATGTCATTTTTATAAAATCTGGTTACGAACTTATAAAAGTCAATGTAGCAGATATCTGCTTCATACAATCCGATGCCGATTACACCGAAGTAGTTACCGCAGAAAAGAAGTATCTTTCTCAAGAACCTTTGCGGTTTTGGGAGGAAACTCTGGATTCCAAGCAATTTGTTCGAACTCATAAGTCTTATATTTTGAATATTTCAAAAATTCAAAAAATCATTGGTAACCAAGTTCGTTTGGAGGAACATGCAAACATTCCCATTGGCCGGGCGTATAAGGACAACTTTATGCAACGTGTTTTAAATTAGGATAAAATGAAAAAACTTACAAAAGAAGACATTAAACAGGAGGTATTTGACCTTTATGACGATTATGCACATAATAGAATTCCGCGAAGATTGTTTATGGATAAATTGGCTACCTATGCTGTAGGAGGTGCAACTGTAGGCTCACTAGTTAGTTTTATCTCTCCAGATTATGTGAAGAAAATACAAATACCACAGGATGATACTCGGTTAAAAACAGAATTCATAACATATAATTCTCCAAAAGGTGGTGGCGCAATAAAAGCACTACTAGCTAGACCAGAGGATAGCAAAGAAAAACTTCCTGGTATTATTGTGATTCATGAAAACCGTGGACTCAATCCACACATCCAAGACGTTGGAAGACGTGCCGCACTGGCAGGATTTATCTCCTTGGCACCAGATGCCCTAACGCCTTTGGGCGGCTATCCCGGCACAGACGACGAAGGTAGAGAAATGCAGCGTAAGCGCGACCGCAATGAAATGTTACAAGATTTTATTGCTGCTTTTGAACACTTGAAAAACCATCCTGAATGCACGGGTCAAGTAGGTGTGGTTGGTTTTTGTTTTGGTGGATGGATTTCAAACATGATGGCAGTAGAAGTTTCGGATTTGGGAGCTGCGGTTCCATTTTACGGTGGACAACCAACAGAAAACATAGCCAAAATAAAAGCGCCGTTACTACTTCATTTTGGAGAACTAGACAAAAGAGTAAACGAAGGTTGGCCAGCTTACGAGCGCGCTTTAAAAGAAAATGACAAAGAATATAAAGCTTATATCTATGAAAATGCTAACCATGGTTTTCATAACGATACTACACCAAGATATGACCGTAAAGCTGCAGAATTAGCATGGAAACGAACTATTGATTTTTTTAAAGCCAAATTGGGATAAAGCTTCACTTAAAAATAAAACAATACGAAGTCAGCAGGTTCTTAAAAAAAGGGGTTGAAGTAAATTAATTATTTGTTTCCCATATCCCTGCTTTTAGTTTTGAGTTATGCAAATCATATTTAAATAGATTTTGACTATCAACCTATCTACTGAGTAATACTATGTCACAGAGGCGGCGGTGCTTTACAATACTAGCTAAAGGTTACGGTTAAATGGTAGTTTTAAATTCGTCGGATTTAATATTAACGGTGAATTCAATCATTTAGATTTCAGCACCAAAAATGTAAAGTGAGTTTTCCTACAAAAACTGATTGGCAGACTACTATCTTTTATCGGAGTCCAAGACAAAACGCACAAAGTGAGAATATAGGAATTCTCTCTGTTAATTTGGCTGATAGTAAGTATACACTCATGGAGAAAGGCACAGGTTCTCAAAACGTCAGCGATTTGCAAATAGCTAAAAAAAACAATTGTTTACCTAGACCCATTCTTTTCTTTCGTAAGCGAATTTCAAAAGCGAGAATTTCAGATAAACCTTTGTTTCATTTACTTTTCTATAAGAAAGAAGAACGTACTGGTAGAAGACTACGCAATGGTGGAGGCACATCAAGTATAACCTAACACCATATATAAAAAATTAATAGTAACCAAGTTTAATGAACTGACAAACCTATTATAAAAAGCTGGATTCATGGCTAATCAGATTACCAGGCTGTTCACTGTTTCTGAATTTACATTACCATTGGGGAATGCAAACTTTTACTACTACCACTATTTTTAGGTCTTTCTTTTTTATAATTTATGTTTTACTAGACTTAGGAGTTTTTATCAAGGCCTATTATTATTTGCAGCATTCCTTTCTAGGGCAACTTTTAAACTATCCTGCCACTGTGGAATTTCTATATTAAAATTCTCTTTTACTTTTGACTTATCTAAGACACTATAGCTAGGTCGTTTTGCGGGTAAAGGATACTCAGATGACCTGATTGGTTTTAGTTTAACAGCTATATCCGTTTCTTTAAATATAGCTCTCGCGAAATCGTACCAACTGGCAACACCTTCATTACTATAATGATATATCCCATAAGGAATGTCGCTTTTTTGTACTATTTGCAACATAAATTCTGCAAGGTCCACTGCGTATGTAGGACTACCTATTTGGTCAAAAACAACAGAAAGTCTATCTCTTTCCCGACCAAGTCTAAGCATGGATTTCATAAAATTAGTTCCAAATTCGGAATAGAGCCAAGAAGTTCTTATGATATAATAATCGGATACCTGTTTTATGATTTCCTGTTCTCCCTGAAGTTTAGAACTACCATATACATTTAAAGGCTCTGGTCTATCTTCCTCTGTATATGGAAAATTTTGTTTGCCTGAAAAAACAAAATCCGTTGAAATATGTATGAGAATAGTTTGTCTATTCCTACAGGCTATAGCCAAATTTTTTACCCCAAGACTGTTTATCGCTTTAGCTTGAGGTAAATTCTCTTCAGCGCCGTCAACGTTCGTGTAGGCAGCGCAATTGATACAATAATTATAAGTGTTTTTTTTAAGCGCATCTAAAACTGAACTTTCATCCGTTACATCTAGCTGCGCTGCAGTAAGGAACGTAAAAGATATAAAATCCTCGTACTGACCCGATATCGATTTTAAAGCAGAACCTAACTGTCCGTTTGCTCCTGTAATCAAGACTTTGATCATCCTCAACCTAGTTAAATTATCGTTTTTTCAATTTGTTTCCAATATGGGAGTGCAAAATCTTTCTCTGAAATAATCAATTCGTTTTCAGATAATTGCCAGTCAATAGCAAACTCAGGGTCATCGTATCGTAATCCTGCTTCTGCCTCTTTATTATAAAAGTTATCACATTTATAAAAAAATATGGCCGACTCACTTAAAGTTAAAAAACCATGAGCACATCCTCTTGGGATGAATACTTGTCTATGGTTTTCGTTGGATAGTACCGTTGTAAATACATTCTTATAGGTTGAAACCTCCTTTCGCAGGTCTACCACGACATCTAGCACTTCGCCCTCCAATACACGCACCAACTTCGCTTGGGCATGTGCACCGTTCTGATAATGTAGTCCCCTTAAAACACCTTTTAATGACTGGGACTGATTATCCTGAACAAATTGTAACTCGGAGCCAACATGATTTTCAAAATCTTGTTGATTGAAGCTTTCAAAAAAATATCCTCTTTTATCCTTAAAAACAGTGGGTTCCAAAATATAACATCCTTCTATATTTGTGGTTTCCACTTTCATAAGCTATTCTATTTTTTTTGGTTTGCACTAGCTTTTACAAAGGTATTAAATGCTCCAGCAGTGCCACCCTACTATTTTATAAATCTAAATTTATTTGAACTTTCTGTCTGGCTTAAATGCATCAATATTCATAGCTGTCCTTTTACCGTCTATAATTTCCGAAACCAATTTACCAGTAGCCGGCCCAAGGCTCCAACCCATCATAGCATGGCCCGTAGCGAAGATAAGATTATTAAACTCTTTTGATCTTCCTAAATAAGGAAGTCCGTCTGGAGATACGGGCCGCATTCCAGTTTTTGCATGGTCTATCTCATCGTGCGTTATTTCCAACTCTGGATAGAATCTTTTAGCCCCATTTGCAATGGCCATAACACGTTCTTTCCTCACTATATCATTAATTCCTGTAAATTCCATCGTTCCTGCAAAACGAGTAAAACCTTGCATTGGAGTAACAGCCATTTTAGCTTCCATAAGAATAGCAGGCATGCCTATCCCAGTATTCCGCTCAACATTAATCCTGTAGCCCTTTCCAGCTTGTAAAGGTAATTTAATACTGAGTTTTTTGGAAAGCTCACCACTCCAAGAACCGGCGGCCATAACCACCTCATCTGGTTGATAGGTATTCTTGTCCGTGATAATTCTATTTATTTTTCCTTTGGAAAAATCCATATCTAATACCGTTTCTTTGGTCTTTATTTGTACCCCAACACTTCTAAGATAGCTAAGCATTTTGGGCATAAATTCCGTTGGTGTTGTATGGCCATCACATTCATAATGGATAGCCCCTTTGGCATCTATCTGGATGTTAGGCTCTATCCGATCTAGTTCATTTTTATTCAACTCACTTACTTCCAAGCCTAGAAAACTCGCTTTTTTGGCTATTTCGGCTTCATGTTCATAAGAAGCGTCGGTCTTATAAATCATCAACAAACCCTTACGTTCCAATTGAAAATTTCCGAGATCGCCAGATGCCTTTATATCAGTAAACAATTCTCTACTTATGACATTAATATCCTTAATTACTGGAATGGCCTTTTCCACTTTTTCCTTGGTTGAGGATTTATGAAAATACCAAGACCATTTTAAAAAATCCCAATCCAATCTCGGTTTCATATAGAAAGGACTCGCAGAATTAAACATCATCTTAATTCCTGAAGCAATCATCCCTGGCGATGCCAATGGGATTACGTGGCTAGGAGTTAGGTAGCCTGCGTTTACAAAAGAAGCTCCGGAAGTAATGTCCGACTTGTCTATAACGGTAACCGCATGCCCCTCTTTTTGTAAGAAATACGCAGTGCATAGACCAACGATTCCACCACCTATAATGCTTATGTTCTTTCCCATAGCTATATTACTTGAAACCCGTATGCATAGGGGTCGTCGTCATCTATCGTTATTGTATTTTGCCCGTATATTTTCGCCCAACCTCTAATACTCGGCACAATAGCTGGAATTCCCATAAGTTTGGTTTCCTCTTCTACTTTACCAATAAACTGAGAGCCAATAAAGCTCTCATGCACAAACTCATCTCCAATTTTTAGCTTTCCCTTAGCATACCATTGTGCCATTCTTGCAGATGTTCCTGTACCACAAGGAGAACGGTCTATAGCCTTATCCCCATAAAAAACAGCATTTCTTGCTGTAGCGAGGGGAGAAATAGTATCCCCTGTCCAGAGCATATGGCTTACATCCCTTATTGAATTATCTTCTGGATGAACAAATCTACCGGGATACTTTTCATTTATTTTACGTCGAACTTCTTGACTGAACTGTATCAATTTACTAGCAGAGAACTCCTGAATACCTAAAAAATTTTTCTGCGGATCTACAATGGCATAAAAATTACCTCCATAGGACACATCAAATACTAATTCGCCTAATTCAGAGGATATTATAGTCAAATCTGTTGCAGCGAGATATGATTTTACATTCGTAAGCCTTACCCAATCTACCTTATCTCCTGTTTGTTGATAGGCTATTTTCACGAGTCCGGCCGGAGTTTCCATACGTACTTCGCCTGGTATCTTGGGAACAATTAATCCTTCTTCTATACCAATGGTGATAGCTCCAATAGTTCCGTGTCCGCACATGGGCAAACAACCACTAGTTTCTATAAACAGGATTCCAAAATCGTTATTAGGATCAGACGGTGGGTAAAATATACTACCACTCATCATGTCGTGACCCCTAGGCTCGAACATCAAGCCTTTTCGTATCCAATCGTATTCTTTTAAAAAATGTTGACGCTTTTCACTCATGTTAGCGCCCTTTAAGTCAGGACCTCCTTGTCTTATAACCCTTACAGGATTACCACACGTGTGTGCATCGATACAAACAAAAGTATTTTTAGGCATCTACTCTTATTTACTCTTTGTGATAAAGGCATTTACACGTTTTTCCAAAATAGGCAGGGTTACTGTACCTTGTTCCAAAATAACTTCATGGAAGTCTCGTATATTAAATTTTGATCCCATTGCCTCTTCGGCACGTGTTCGTAGTTCCCTAATCTTTATTTCGCCCATTTTATAGGAAATAGCTTGTCCCGGCCATGCTATATAGCGGTCTGTTTCCGTATTTACCTCATGTACAGAAAGTGCAGTATTCTCCAACATAAAGGCAACCACCTCATCCCTCGTCCATCCTTTGGCATGGATACCCGTATCTACCACGAGCCTGCAGGCACGCCACATTTCATACGTATATTTCCCAAACTCCTCGTAAGGTGTAGTGTAGATACCTAGCTCATTTCCTAAAAACTCGGTATATAAAGCCCATCCTTCTCCGTAAGCGGATAAATAAGTATTCTTTCTAAACTGGGGAATACTGTCTCCTAGTTCCCTATTTAAACTTCCCTGTAAATGATGACCAGGAACGGCCTCATGAGCCGTAAGCGATGGTAGTGTATACAAAGGCCTGCTATCCAGTTTGTAGGTATTTACCAAATAGAAACCTGGTTGTGTATCCGATGACGGACCTGAATAGCGCCCTCCAGTATATTTTGGAGCAATCGCATCAGGCACCTTTATTATCCCGTAAGGTCTTCTAGGTAGAGTTTTAAAGAATTTTGGAAGCTCAGCATCTATTCGTTTGGCAATATCCCGAGCGTTCATTAGCAATTCGTTTCCTGTTTTTGCATAAAACTGCTCATCTGTACGAAGGAATGTCAAGAATTGGCTAAAACTCCCTTCAAAACCTACTTTTTCAATGATTTTTTCCATTTCAGACTTTATACGGGCAACCTCTGCCAGCCCAATATTATGGATGTCGTCTGCGGTATATTCTGTTGTAGTGGTGTAATAGTTTATTCTATTCTGATAGAACTCCCTTCCATTGGGTGTTTCTGAAACTCCCAATGCCTTTCTGGTTTTAGGAACATATTCCGTCTCAAAAAATTTCTTAATCTTTTTAAACGACGGCACTACATTCTTCTGTATCGCTATTTCCGCTGCGTTCAAAATTGAGTCGGATTGTGATGTACTCATGGCCGCCGGTAAGCTTTTAAAAGGTGCGTAAAATGCGCTTTTAGCGACATCATTTACAATATGAACATCATACGTAGATTCATAACCCTTAAAAATAACTTGGGGCTGTGAAATTCCTTTTTTAATACCCTCACTTATCAATACCAAGTGTTCTTCCACAAATTGTGGTATAGCGTTAAGTACGTTTAAATATCTTACAGCGTCTTTATAGCTAAGTATAGGTTTTATACGGTAATTAAGATTAAGATGGAAACCTTGATCCGCTTGGATTGGGTTCAAGTACATGTCATATTTGTACTCATCCATTCTATTCTGTAACCTGAAGCGTAAAAGTTCAAAAGAAATCTGCTCTGTTTCCGTTAATTCGGAGAAATCAATTTGCTTCAAAGTTTTTAATTGTACCTCGGCAAAATCAGCGTCCTTTTTTTCCAATTCAGCTTGGTATCTACCAAGCGGATACTCTGCATAACTGTACAAAGTAAACTTAGAAACTTCATCAATTACATTTTCCAATTGCTTGGTACTGGTATCTTGAGTATGCCCCGTGGTAGCAACCAGAAGTAGGATGACTATTCCCAAAACAAAATCTAAAACGCTTTTTTTCATATCTGTATGTGTTTTAAGCCGTAATGTATAGCCTATAGTTTAGTACTGGTGTGCTGGCCATCTACCACGCGCATTATCCCTAAAGGATTTTCGTTCTGTAATGCTTCCGGCAAAGAAGCACTTGGCCAGTTCTGAAAACTCACAGGACGTACCCATCTTCTTACAGACCCTGTCCCTACAGAGGTAAATCTACTGTCCGTAGCAGCTGGAAAAGGCCCTCCGTGCTGCATTGACGGACAAACTTCCACCCCTGTTGGCACACCGTTAAAAATAATACGTCCTACCTTGTCCTGTAGCGTATCTACAAGAGTTTTATACTTATTGATTTCATTTTCATTACCTAACACAGTCCCTGTAAGTTGCCCCTCTAACTTTGCGAGTATAGCTTCCATTTCGCTAGCGTCTGAACAACGAACGATAATAGAAAAAGGACCGAACACCTCTTGATGTAATTTTGTGTTTTTTAAGAAATTGGTCCCGTTAACGGTTAATACGCGCTGCTGTGCCATATTTGGTGCTACCACCGTAGTATAGTCAGCCACCATATCTACTGTAGCTTGGGCCGAAAGCTCTTTTTTACCTTTCTCGTAGTTACTATGAATATTAGGGTGTAGCATACATATAGGTTCCAATTTACCAATTTCGGCACCTAGAGTTGCAATAAATCCGTCTAAAGAAGTACTCTTTATTCCTAATATAAGTCCTGGGTTTGTGCAAAACTGACCAGCGCCCAACATAATAGAACCTGCGTACTGCTTTGCCCATTCATCTCCCTTCTCTGTTAGGGCAGAAGGTAAAACAACGATAGGATTAACACTACCCATTTCTGCAAACACAGGTATGGGTTCATCTCTTTCGTTTGCTAAGCGGTACAGTGCTGTTCCTCCTTTAATACTACCTGTAAATCCGACCCCTTTAACAGCAGGGTGCATCACTAACTGCTGACCCACTTCTATACCGCTACTATTTAAATTAGAAAAAACACCGTTGGGCATTCCTGTTTTTACGGCTGCCTTAATAATAGCAGATGCTACAAGCTCACCGGTACCGGCGTGCATGGGGTGACTTTTTACGATTACAGGGCAACCTGCCGCCAAGGCACTAGCAGTATCCCCACCGGCCGTTGAAAAGGCCAATGGAAAGTTACTGGACCCAAAAACTACAATGGGGCCAACAGGACATAACATTTTACGAAGATCAACTTTTGGCATCGGCTGACGATCTGGTTGTGCGGGATCAATGCTTGCTTCTACCCAAGAACCTTCTTCCAATAAAGCAGCAAAGGCTCTTAATTGCCCCATTGTCCTACCTCTTTCGCCCATAGCGCGACCCTCTGGCAAACCAGATTCCTGTGTGTACACCTGTATCAGTTCATCTCCTAAATTTTCGATTTCCGCTGCAATAGCACGTAGAAATTCGGCTTTACGTTTCCCGGAAAATTCACGGTATACTGCAAAGGCGTCTTTTGCCAAGGTAGCCGATAATTGGATTTCCGCTGAATTTGCTTCTTGGAACGTCCACTCGGTAGGGAGATTTAGTTTAGGATTAAACGTTTTGAATTGCTTATCTCCTTTTTTTGAGAGTTCCGATCCTATGTAATTAGCTCCTGATATCATGTTTGTCTTTTTTTTTATTTCAATTAAAAATCCCTAACCAGTGGATATAGATTTTACTACATCCGATGGCATTACCATTATTTAATTAAATGCCCATTTTGGGCTTTCGAATTATAACCAAAAATAAGAAACAACTGACTAAATCGAATAGCGCAGTTGTTTCTTATTTATTTACTTTATTTAAGTGTATGTGTTTGCGCCATACTATACCATGCTCAGTTCTTTATAAGCAGGTAACTTAGGCCTATGTGCTAAACCATGACTAATAACTTTCGCTACTCTTTCGCGCTCCGCACCTACCAAAGGCAACCTCGGTGCTCTAACGCGTTCGGTTCCAATTCCTGTAGCTACCTCAGCCATTTTAATATTCTGTACTAATTGTGGATTAATATCTAATTCCAATATCGGTAGGAACCATCTATAAATTTCCAAAGCTTCATTTATTCTACCTGCTTTTGTCAATTCATAAACAGCACAAGTCTCCGCTGGGAAAGCACATACCAAACCAGCAACCCAACCATCGGCGCCCATTAGGATACTTTCCATACCCAAGGTATCAACACCAGTAAGTACTTTTAATCGATTTCCAAAACGTGCTTTGATTCTAGTAACGTTGGAGATATCCCTTGTGGACTCCTTTACAGCTTCTATATTTTTACATTCCAGCATCTCTTCAAACATATCTAAAGTAACCTCAATTCCATAATCCACGGGATTATTATAAATCATTATAGGTAAATCAGTACTGTTCGCTATCGCTTTAAAATAAGTAATGGTTTCGTAGTCATTGGCTTTATATCGCATTGGAGGCAATATCATTAGACCTCTGGCCCCACACTCTTTGGCAACACGAGCTGCTTCAATTGCTCCTTTGGTTGTTTGCTCTGCTATATTAATAATAACAGGAACAGCGCCATCAACCAGTTGCACGGTTTCTTTGATTAGCTGCTTTTTCTCTTCGCCAGTTAAGGTACTAGCCTCGCCTAATGTACCCCCAAGAATAATACCTGAAACTCCCGCATCTAGTTGTGCTTTTATATTTACTTCGAACATTTCCATGTCCAAGGTATCGTCTTCCTTAAATTTTGTTGTTACCGCTGGCATCACGCCTTTCCACTGAATACTCATACTTACTGTTTTAGGTTTATACAAAGATAGAGCAGGATAAAAAGGACTGTATTCATCAATTTTAACCAAAACTTAGACTATATTATCCTATTTTTAATAATTTAGCGTATTGAAAGGTAAATTATACACATTTTGAAGATATACCCATTTCAAATACCCAAACCCATAGCGGGAGCATTGATTGTTCAAGTAGACAAGGAACTCGTATTTTTTGACAAGCTACATCAACATGAAGAAATACAGATAAGCTTGTTGGTCAAAGGACAGGGGAAACTTATTATAGGGGATAGCATACATTCCTATTCAGCAGGGGATTTAATAGTCATTGATGGAAAAATACCGCATCTTTTTCAAAGCATAAGCGGCGACGAAGTATCGCACATGATTTCACTGTTCTTTACGCCAAATAGCTTTGGGTCGGAATTTTTTACTATTCCAGATTTGGAACAAACTGCATCGTTTTTTAATAAACCGAATACGGGATACAAAATTTCGGATAAAAACCTTGCGGCGCGACAAATTATGGAAGCCCTTCCTTTCGTGGATAAATTTTCCCGGTTTATTTCATTCCTAGAATTACTCAAAAGCATTACTGAAGATGAAATTACGATGTTAACCGGTTTTGTGCACCCAAAAGCACTTAGTGCAAATGAAGGGAAACGATTACAAGAGGTACTGGATTACGTTATGCATAACTTTGAGCGGGACATAAAATTAATAACCGTTGCCAACCTAGCATTCATGACGCCGAATGCCTTTTGTAGGTTCTTTAAGCAACGTACGAACAAGACATTCTTTCAATTTTTAATTGAATTACGAATAGAACATGCTTGTCAGTTGCTAGTATCCAACAAAGATTTAAGCATCTTAGAAATAGCCGAAAAATCAGGTTTTGGCTCTATTTCAAATTTTAATCGAAAATTCAAACAGATTAAAAAAGTAACCCCAACAGCTTATTTACAAAATGTAGAATAACAAGTAATACGATTATAACCATACAAAGATCAGCAAGCGTATTTTAGAAATGATTTATACCCTGACCATATATTTTGAAAATTTACTTTGAATTAAACCATAGCTTTATATCTTTACCGGCTGTAACGTATTTTAGCCCACGTGGTGAAATTGGTAGACACGCTACCTTGAGGGGGTAGTGTTCGCAAGGATGTGCTAGTTCGAATCTAGTCGTGGGCACATAGAGCCGGGTAAAAGCCCGGCTTTTTTTGTAAAAGATTAAAATTTTAACGTGGCTTTTTGAACGTGTTATTCTTTTAATTGTAAATTTGTTTAACACTTTGGATAAAAAAATGAACAATGTAAAGAAGAATTTCAGTATCAGAGATTTAGAAAATCTTTCTGGAATAAAAGCGCATACCATAAGGATTTGGGAAAAAAGATACAATCTATTAACACCGGAACGGACAGACACCAATATTAGAACTTATAATTTGGCAAGTCTACAAAAGCTTCTGAACATTACGCTTTTATACCACAACGGTCATAAGATTTCTAAAATCGCTAAAATACCAGAGGATGAAATTCCTTTAGTAGTCCGTGAAATTGTTGCTAAGAAGAACGTTAAGAATCATGCCATTAATGCCTTTAAACTGGCTATGATGAATTTTGACCAAACTATTTTCTTCAATACCTACAACAGTCTTATTAATGAAAAATCGTTCAGGGAGGTTTTCAGAGAAACATTTATTCCTTTACTAAACGAACTAGGCTTATTATGGCAAACTGATACTATTAGTCCAGCGCATGAGCATTTTATTACTAGTCTTATAAAACAAAAAATCCTCATAAATACGGAGAAACTTCAACATTTGAAGCCTACAAAAACAGATAAAATTTTTGTACCCTATTTACCTGAAAACGAAATTCACGAGATAGGACTCCTGTATCTCAACTATGAAATTATCCTTAGAGGATATAAAAGCATATATCTTGGCCAGACCATACCTATGGAAAACCTAATAGATGTCATGAATTATTTTGACAATATTTATTTTCTATCCTATTTTACAGTGGTTCCAGAAAAAGACAGGATAGAAAAATATATAGCTGATTTTGAAAACTTAGTCGCCGATTATGACAATCCCAATCTTTGGATTTTAGGAAAACAAGTGCAGCATTTGGATGAAACCAAACTTCCAAATTTCGTAAGAACTTTCCAATCCATAGAGAGCATTGTTAGTCGTCTATAACCGTTAAAAAATCTACCGCAATTAGTTATGGGTAAAAAAGTCATTGTTATAGGTTCTGGATTCTCATCCTTATCAGCTGCCTGCTATCTCGCAAAAGATGGTTATGATGTATCTATTTACGAGAAAAATAGTGCTGTTGGTGGCAGAGCCTCTAAATTCACTAAACAAGGTTTTACATTTGACATGGGACCAAGTTGGTACTGGATGCCTGATATTTTTGATAAATTTTTTGCAGATTTTGGACGAAAGACCTCAGAATTCTACCTGCTAGACAAACTGAGTCCCGCTTATAAAATTTTCTTTTCCGATGACATCATTACCATTGGCGATAGCATGGATAAAATTTGTGAGGAGTTTGAAAGGATAGAAAAGGGCAGTTCCAAAGAACTTAGAAAGTTTATCGCGAGCGCACAGGAAAATTATGATATTGCCATCAACAAAGTGGTTCTTAGACCCGGTCTTTCGCCTTTAGAATTGGTTACAAAAGAGACTATTCTAAAAGTGGACCAATTCTTTAAAACCATAAGTTCGGAAGTTCGGAAAAAATTTAAAAACCCCAAACTGATTTCCACCTTAGAATTCCCAGTCTTATTTCTTGGAGCCAAACCTAGTAAAACACCCTCTTTTTATAGCTTTATGAATTTTGCGGATTTTGGGCTAGGCACGTGGCACCCAAGAGGCGGCATGTATGAAATCATTAAAGGTATGGAGCGTTTAGCCAAAGAACTTGGTGTTCAAGTATATACCGGAAAGTCTGTAGAGAAAATAAACGTAGAACACGGTAAAACCATAGGTATTGTTATAAACGGTTCAGAAATAAAATCTGACATTGTGCTTAGTGGTGCCGACTACCATCATTCTGAAACCTTACTGGATAAAAAGCATCGGCAGTATTCCGAAGCGTATTGGGACAAGAAAACCTTTGCTCCCTCCTCCCTTTTATTCTATATAGGTTTTGATAAAAAACTTCAGAACATAGAACACCACAACTTATTTTTTGATACAGATTTTGAATTACATGCACAAGAAATCTATGATCAACCAAAATGGCCGACTGATCCTATGTTTTACGCAAACTTTCCATCGGTAACGGATAGTTCCATGGCTCCTGAAAATTGTGAAGCTGGTTTTTTCCTTGTGCCCATAGCTCCAGATTTAGAAGATACAGCACAATTAAGAGAACAATATTTAGAAATAATTCTGAATAGATTTGAAGCGAGAACTGGTCAAAAAATTAAAAATAATATTATATTCAAGGAATCTTTCTGTGTAAATGATTTTATAGATCGATACAACTCTTACAAAGGAAATGCCTATGGAATGGCGAATACCCTTTCCCAAACAGCTTTCCTTAGGCCAAATTTAAAAAGTAAAAAAGTAAAAAATCTTTTTTTTACAGGTCAACTTACTGTTCCTGGTCCAGGAGTTCCCCCTTCTTTAATTTCAGGAAAGTTGGTATCAGAATTAATTGCAAACAATAATTAGTCCTCCAAAATGAAAGCTACTTTTGACACGGTATCCCACCAATGCAGCAAACTCGTAACAGAGAATTACAGCACTTCTTTCGCGTTGGCGACAAAAATGCTAGCTACCTCTATTAGAAGTGATATTTATAATATTTATGGTTTTGTCCGTTTTGCAGATGAAATAGTAGACACGTTCCACGATTACGACAAAACAGCGCTATTTAATAAGTTTGAGCAAGAATTAGAGGCTTCCATAACCGATAAGATTAGTTTAAATCCAATTCTAAATTCTTTTCAACATACGTTTCACACGTACAATATTCCAATGCACTTGGTTAGCTCGTTTATGAAAAGTATGCGAATGGACCTGACCAAAAGCACATACAAGACAGACGAGGAATACAAAGAATATATCTACGGTTCTGCAGATGTTGTTGGATTAATGTGTTTAAAAGTATTTGTAAAAGGGGATAACGAAGCTTATGAGCGGCTTAAAGATTCCGCAATGGCCCTTGGGTCCGCATTCCAGAAAGTAAATTTCCTGAGAGATGTAAAAGCTGATTTTGAAGACCTAAACCGATCTTATTTCCCTAACACCAACCTAACAGAACTGGATGAGGAATCTAAGAAACGAATCGTGGATGAAATTAAGGCCGATTTTCAACTAGGCTATGAAGGTATTATGGCGTTACCAGCCGAGGCTAAATTTGGTGTCTACACAGCTTATAAATATTATTACAAACTACTACAAAAATTACAAAAGACTCCATCTTTGGATATCAAAAACGCGCGAATCAGAGTTCCTAACTACCAGAAATTCGGACTTTTGGCGCGGTCGTATGTTAAATATAAAATGAATTTGGTTTAGATGAAAATAGCACTTTGGATCTTAATTTTTATAGGAACTTTTTCCTTTATGGAATTTATGGCTTGGTTTACACATAAATACGTGATGCACGGGTTTTTATGGTTTTTACATAAAGACCACCATAATAAGAAACACGACTCGTGGTTTGAGCGTAACGATACGTTTTTTATTTTCTACGCTATAGTAAGCATGTCGCTTTTCTACCTTGGTAACAGTGGTTTCTGGTATGGCTATCCGCTTGGATTTGGAATTCTAGCCTATGGTATCGCTTATTTCTTGGTTCATGACATCTTTATCCATCAGCGGTTCAAACTATTCCGAAACGCCAGTCATTGGTATGCGAAAGGTGTAAGAAGAGCACATAAAATGCACCACAAACACTTAGGCAAAGGTCAAGGTGAATGCTTTGGGATGCTTTTTGTGCCCTTCAAGTATTTTAAAAAATAGCTATGCCAAAAGCATTGGTCATAGGGGCCGGCATTGGTGGTATTGCTTCTGCATTACGCTTGCGCAAAAAAGGATATGAGGTAACCGTTGTTGAGGCTAATTCCTATGCTGGTGGTAAGTTGCATGCGATTGATAAAGATGGTTACCGTTTCGACCTTGGCCCTTCTCTTTTCACCATGCCTCATTTAGTCACGGAACTTTTTGAACTGTTCCAGAAGAATCCTAAACATTATTTTAACTACAAACGAAAGAGTACCATTTGCAATTACTTTTGGGAAGATGGCCATACGTTTAACGTAACGTCCGATTTGGATGTATTTATAAAACAAGCTTCAGAAAGTTTTAACGAACCAACAGAAAATATAACAAAATACCTCGAATCAAATAAGAAAAAGTACGACCTAACCGCTTCGCTTTTTCTAGAAAAATCCTTACACAAAGCAGGTACTTATCTATCCAAACAAACTCTTAATTCCATCCTAAACGTTGCTAGTCTAGATATTAGCACTTCTTTAAATAGCACCAACGAAGCATATTTTAATAGCCATAAATTGATACAGCTATTTAATAGATATGCAACATACAATGGTTCATCTCCATACAAAACACCAGGTATAATGTCCATGATACCTCATTTGGAAATGCATTACGGTACATTTTTTCCTGAAGGAGGAATGCATCAAATTAGTCAAAGTCTCTACCAACTTGCAAAAGACGAAAATGTTATTTTTAGATTTAACGAAACTGTAAACCACATCCATGTTCAAAATAAAAAAGCCACTGGTGCCACTTCGTCCAAGACAGAATATAAAGCAGATGTGGTGGTTACTAATATGGATGTTTATCCAACCTATAAAAAACTACTAAAGGACCAACCAGAACCGAAAAACACCTTGAAACAAGAACGGTCTAGTTCCGCTCTTATATTTTACTGGGGTATTAATACGGTGTTTGGCAACTTGGATCTACACAATATTCTTTTTACTGATTCATACACAGAAGAATTTAGGCATATTTTTGACAAAAAGACCTTATACAAGGACCCAACTGTTTATATCAATATTACTTCCAAGGAAAGCCAAACTGATGCTCCTGAAGGACATGAGAATTGGTTTGTAATGATCAATGCTCCGGGAAATCATGGGCAAGATTGGGAAGCACTGAAAAAAGAAGCGAAGAAGAACATCATATCTAAAATTAATAGGGTTTTAAAGACCGATATAGAAAAACATATTACCACGGAGCATATTCTGGACCCGGAAGGTATAGAAAATGCCACAAGCTCTTATCGCGGAGCCTTGTATGGTGCTGCAAGTAATAACAAGTTTGCAGCTTTTCTAAGGCATCCAAATTTCTCTAGACGTATTAAAAACCTTTATTTTTGCGGTGGTTCCGTGCACCCTGGTGGTGGAATACCACTTTGTCTTTTGTCTGCCAAGATAATTGAAGATTTAGCCCCAAATAGCAAGAGCCATGCTTAAAACCCTAAAGGAACATCAGCTTGGTTTCGCTATAGGTTTGCTATGGTTGTTCCATATTTCGGCGATAATAGGAATCGCGATAGGCGAGATAGATTGGTTTGTTGAAAAAACCCCCCTAAACCTTAGCCTATCACTCCTTATATTTTTGATTTTCTATCCTATTAATAATCTTAAAAAAATTAGTGTATTTATCATTTTCTCAGCTGGTGGTATGTTTGCGGAATGGCTTGGAGTAACCCATCAAATTCTATTTGGTGAATACGCATATGGTAAGAATTTTGGCCCAAAATTGGACGGCGTACCCTACTTAATAGGAGCATATTGGGCTATCCTTACTTTTATTACCTCCAGTATTCTTGATTATACAAAGTGGCACATTGCCATTAAGATACTTGGGGCGGCGTCACTTATGGTATTGCTTGATTTTTTAATGGAACATGTAGCACCCTTGTTCGATTATTGGACGTTTGTAGGAGGAGTTCCCACTATAGAAAACTACATTACATGGTTTGCTTTAGGGATAGGGTTTCAAATTATAGTGAAACTATTCAAAATAAGTGGTCAAAAACTATTATCCATCAACCTCTATTCAGCGCAGTTTTTATTTTTCCTTTTCCTTTACTTTTTTATTCCTTAAAAAGGCAGGGAATCTATACCTTCCCATGTCCCATTAGACCTATAAGGCTCAAATCTTGAAAACAACTCCTCGCTATACCAGTCCAAAGCTTTGGTCGTGGCTATAGCCTTAACATGTTCCCTACTCTTGTAAGCAAAATCCATTAGTGACTCCTTGTCCTTCCATAAACTAAATGTCGCCATTTGTACAAATGGAACTTCGCCTATTCCTTTAGTGTATACTAAACCCTTATTGTCTTTTAAAGGAGCTTGCGAAGCTGGTACATGCTTCCAAAATGTAAACAGCATTTTAGGTTTGATTGTAGCTCTGGTAATGACGGCTATATATGGATTATCAATATTGATTTCGCTGCTCGGAACAAAAGGGTTTACCCCTGCCCAGGTTCCTTTAGCCTTAATATTTCTTAAATAAAGCGTGAAACGTTGTTCTGTTTTATCCGTATACCTTTTAAAAAGTTCTGATGTATCAAAAAAAAGGTCAGCTGCTTGTTCGCTTTCCCAAACCTGAAGCAATGCATATACAGACCAATCTGCAAAAGGATTAAAGCCATCCTTGCCACTACCCATTAGTTTATAATGCAACAAACCTTCTTGTTTTACCAAAGGTTTATGGGCAAATTGCATCATCCCAAATGCCCACAACTTAGCCGGCAACGTACTATATTTAAAAAAGGTAAGGGTAGTAATCTGACTCATTACACACTATTCCGAAATCAATTTAATAAGAAGTTCATCTACCGTATCATTGCGCCAATCTGAAATTGCATTTTGATGTACTGCAATTTGCCCATTTTTATCAAAGACATAGGATCCCGGGGGTTGTAACAAAGTAACTGGACTAGGCTCCCCTACAATTTGATAGGTAACGGGAAATGTGTAACCGTTTTTCTCCATAAACAACTCTACAGGAGCGCGTTCTTCATTAGTAATGACATAAAATTCAACATCGCCCTTATAGGTGTCATAAAGCGATTGAACATCTTTTAACTGCGCTTGAGAAGGCAGATGCCACGATGCCCAAAATGTAATAAAGACCACTTTTCCTTTAGCCTTTTCAAAATTGAATAAATTCCATTCAGCATCCTTTAACCGCCAATCATAACTAGAAACATTGGCTCTGTTTTCTGAAGCTATAACCGTAGGCGAAGTAGAAAACCAACGATTTAGCATTAGCTTACTAAAATCCCCTAAAGGAGTAACCCAAAATGAAAGTACAATAGCGATTACGACCAGTGTATAAACTGTTTGTTTCTTCATTTAAATTAGGTAGGATTCAAAACTAAAAAACTCCCGAGGATAATCGGGAGTTTTAAGAAACTATTTCAAGTTATTATACTGCATTTTCTCGTTTAATCACATTCAAGGCAGAACCTTCCCTGTACCATCCGATCTGTGCGTCGTTATATGTGTGATTTGCTTTTATTGTGTCTTTAGAACCATCTGCATGAACCACTTCAATAGTTAGTGGTTTGTCCGGTGCAAAATCTGCAATATCAACAAAACTAAACGTATCATCTTCTTGAATAAGATTATAATCGTTCTCATTCGCAAAAGTAAGACCTAGCATTCCCTGTTTTTTCAAATTAGTCTCATGAATACGGGCAAAAGATTTCACTAAAACTGCTGCTACTCCTAAATGCCTTGGCTGCATTGCTGCATGCTCCCGTGAGGAGCCTTCCCCATAATTATGATCACCAATAACAATAGACATAATTCCAGCTGCTTTGTACGCTCTTTGTGTGTCTGGCACACCACCGTACTCTCCAGTCAACTGATTCTTTACAAAATTGGTTTTTTTATTAAACGCATTCACCGCACCTATAAGCGTATTATTCGCGATATTATCCAAATGCCCTCTAAACCTCAACCATGGCCCTGCCATTGAAATATGATCTGTAGTACATTTTCCAAAGGGTTTAATTAATAATTTAATACCCTGTAATTGTTCATCCTTGATTGGCGTAAAAGGTTCTAGCAATTGTAATCTTTCTGAATCTCCTGCTACGACAACCTGCACCTCAGAACCATCAGCTTGCGGGGCAAGAAAACCTGCATCTTCTACTTCAAAACCTTTTGGTGGAAGCTCCCATCCTGTTGGTTCATCAAATCTAACCTCTTGTCCATTTTCATTAATTAGGGTATCCGTAATCGGATTAAAATCTAAACGACCCGCTATGGCTATGGCGGCAGTTATCTCTGGTGATGCCACAAAGGCATGGGTGTTAGGATTACCATCTGCACGTTTGGCGAAGTTTCTATTAAACGAATGCACTATACTATTTTTTGGAGCATTCTTGGGGTCACTGTAACGCGCCCATTGCCCTATACAAGGTCCACAAGCATTGGTAAATATCTTAGCATCAAGTTTTTCAAAAACATTAAGTATACCATCTCTTTCCGCAGTGAAACGAACTTGCTCCGAACCTGGATTGATTCCCAATTCTGCCTTCATTTTCAAACCTTTGTCCAAGGCTTGTTGTGCAATGGAAGATGCCCGCGACAAATCTTCGTAAGAAGAATTAGTACACGAACCAATAAGTCCCCATTCAACTTGTATTGGCCAATCGTTCTTTGTTGCCTTTTCGGTCATATCGCCACCAACTGGAGTAGATAAATCCGGGGTAAAAGGTCCGTTCAATAATGGACCTAACTTGGAAAGGTCAATATCTATAACTTGATCAAAATAATTTTCTGGATTTTCATAGACATCCGCATCTGCAGTTAAATGTTCTTTAACTTTATTTGCTGCATCGGCAACATCAGATCTGTCTGTAGCACGTAAATATCTTTCCATGGATTCATCATATCCAAAAGTAGAGGTTGTTGCCCCTATCTCTGCACCCATATTACAGATTGTTCCTTTACCTGTACAAGATAATGAAATGGCACCAGGTCCAAAATATTCAACGATAGCTCCCGTACCTCCTTTAACGGTGAGTATCTCTGCTACTTTTAAAATAACATCCTTTGGAGCCGTCCAACCAGAAATAGTTCCTGTCAACCTAACACCAATTAACTTCGGGAATTTTAATTCCCACGCCATCCCAGCCATAACATCAACAGCATCTGCACCACCAACACCAATGGCTACCATTCCTAAACCACCGGCATTAACCGTATGAGAATCGGTGCCAATCATCATGCCACCAGGGAATGAATAGTTTTCCAAAACAACTTGGTGTATTATTCCTGCGCCTGGCTTCCAAAACCCAATTCCGTATTTATTGGATACGGATTCTAGAAAATTAAATACTTCAGCGCTAGTCGAATTTGCAAATTTTAAATCTTCAGTAGCTCCATTTTTTGCTTGAATCAAGTGATCACAATGCACTGTTGTAGGCACAGCAACCTTCTTCTTTCCTGCTTGCATAAACTGCAACAGAGCCATCTGGGCAGTTGCATCCTGTAAAGCAATACGATCAGGAGCAAAATCTACATAGTCCTTTCCTCTTGAAAAGGCCTTGGTTGGTTCACCTTCCCATAAATGGGAATATAGTATTTTCTCCGAAAGGGTAAGTGGTTTGCCTAGAATCTCCCGAGCTTTATCCACTCGTTCAGCCATATTGGCGTATACCCCTTTAATCATATCGATATCGAATGCCATTCTTGTATGTTTTTAAGTTAAATCAATTTAGTAAAATTAAGAAAATAAGAGGCAGAATTAAAATTTAAAACGAAAGGATTCAGTGATTTTAGTGGAATGGAAGATTTTGATGGCAACTATGTCTTAAACCGTAAAAGGAAAGATGCAATATTTAATAAAAATGCAAAAAATTAGCAAAAAAATTAACTATAATAACCTATCTATAATATCCTCTTCGGATATTCCTTCAGCTTCTGCTTTGTAGTTTTTGATAATTCGATGCTTTAGTATTCCTTTTACCACAACATGCACATCTTCAATATCAGGAGAATACTTACCATTTATAGCAGCATTAGCCTTAGCACCTAAAATTAAATTCTGTGATGCTCTAGGACCTGCTCCCCAATCCAAATATTGCTTTACAAAATCCGAAGCAGTATCTAAATTTGGCCTGGTACTATTTACCAACTTTACAGCATATTCTACCACATTATCCGCAACCGGAATACGCCTAATCAATTCTTGTATGGCAATAATTTCGTTGGCGCTAAACTGTGGTTCTATAGAAACATTGTTCGTAGATGTGGTGTTCTTTACGACTTGAATCTCCTCGGCTATAGAAGGGTATCGTAACTCAATAGCAAACATAAAACGATCTAATTGTGCCTCTGGCAACGGATAAGTACCCTCCTGCTCTATCGGATTTTGAGTAGCTAGCACAAAATAAGGTAATTCTAATTTATGCTGATGGCCCGCAATGGTAACGGCCCTTTCCTGCATAGCTTCCAAAAGTGCAGCTTGTGTTTTTGGCGGGGTTCTATTAATTTCGTCTGCTAAAATAATATTAGAAAAAATAGGCCCTTTAATGAACTTAAAGTTCCTATTCTGATCCAGTACTTCACTTCCAAGAATATCACTAGGCATTAAATCAGGCGTAAATTGTATACGCTTAAAATCTAACCCCAAAGCTTGTGCAATGGTGTTGACCATTAGCGTTTTTGCTAGACCCGGAACCCCAATTAACAAGGAGTGGCCACCTGTATAAATCGATAATAAAATTTGCTCTATAACCTCGTCCTGACCAACGATGATTTTAGCTATTTCTTTTTTGAGAACAGCATGTTTTTCTACCAGATTCTGGATAGCAGTAACGTCCGACATAGATTATTCCTTTACCCAATTATTAGCAAAATCGCAATCCTTATTTACTTCGCTAACACTGATATAACTGTCTTCTATATGCTCTTTCATCCACATCTTAATAACATTAAACTGTTTCTCGGTCAAAGCCAGCTCCTGTATTTTGGTATAATCTTGAGCAAAATCTGCCTTATGCTCATCGTACCTATTACTTACCTTTATAATTTTATATTTTGATGGCCCACCACGTGGATCTTCCTGTAAAATAGGATAGGAAACTTCATCATCCTTAAGGTTTCTAACTTGATTATATAATGAGGGGTCCATTTTTGTGAGTTCGAAACGGGAACTATAATCCTGTGGATTACGCAAAAGACCTCCATCGAATTTTGTTTCTTTTTCATCAGAAAAATTAAGCGCTGCCTCTGCGAAGGTAAATTCCCCAGCAATAATTTTCTTTCTAATACTATCTAGCTCTGTAATTGCTTCCTGAGCGGCTTGGTCAGAGATTTCTGGTTGAATTAATATATGACGTATATCCAATTCTTGGCCTCGAATTTTCTCTACAAAAATAATATGATATCCAGATGGTGATTTAAAAGGGTCGGAAACTGCCCCTTCCCTAAGGCTAAAGGCAACATCCTTAAAGACCTTGTGAAATCCAGCTTCTTTGGTCATAGTATAAAAACCTCCCTTTGCTTTAGATCCAGGATCTTGCGAATACAGAATAGCCTTAACACTGAAACTGGAATCGTTATCCTCAACATCAGCTTTTATTTGATTTAGTTTATCAATAACCTTTTGGTTCGCTTCCTCAGAGGGGTCAGGAGCTTTCACAATTTGTGCAATTTCCAACTCAGCACCGAATATTGGCCGTTCGTTCTCGGGAATCTTATTGTAAAATTGACGAACTTCCTCTGGCGTAATCTCTATATCCTTAACGATTTCTTGCTGCATTTTTTCAGACAGCATTCTCAGTTTATTAATTTTATATAACTCCTCTCTAAAACTCTGCTCGTCCTGCTTATTGTAGTACTTCAGCACCTTTTCCATAGAGCCAATTTGCTGAACTAAAGATTGTAACTGGCCAGAACCAGTAGCATTCACTTGATCATCGGAGACCAAAATACTATCCTGAACAGCTTGGTGGGCGTACAAACGGTCCTCCATTAACTTTCCTAAAAGCCCGCAATGGGTTATGTCTTCAGTTGATGCACCTTGACTTTTTAAATCTATAAGTGTTTTGGCAATATCAGAATCTAATATCACATAGTCTCCTACTACGGAGGCGATACCGTCTAACTTTATCCTTTTAAAATTATTAGTGGTATCCTTCTGCTTTACAACAGAAGCCTCGGCAATACTTTCTTCTGGTTCTACTTGATTATCCGGCACATCTGGCACCGTTTGCTGCCCCATGGCAGTAGTAGCAAATATACCCAATGCTACTGTGCAAAATATCTTATTCATCTTTGGCATACACCTCAAATTCTTTATCTTTAATTGCTTCATCTATGATTTCTGTTTCCAGTTTACGCAGGTAGTTTATTTTTCTGCGATTCAATAAAACTTGCTTTATAGTAGGGGTTATAAATGAGAGCGGAGCTATTTCATTTAAGTCCTTTACCTCCACTATCTTGCCCAAATATACCCCGATTGAATCCTCCAATTCAAAAAATTGTGATTTTTTTAAGTACCTATCTTGATTTTCAAAGTTAATTGGCGGTATTTCCTCAGCAACCCTAGATGCCCTAACCCAAATAGAATCGTTAAAATTTAGCTTCAAGAACTGTACTCCAATAGAATCCAAATAACTAACATCTTCTTTGGTAAAACTTTTAAAACGTTTGGTCACCTCATCCTTGTTCAAGAAATTCTTTGGCAACGACACGAATCGTATTCTTAAAATACGCTCTTTTAGCTTAAAATTTTCCTTTTCCTCTTCATAGAAACGCATCAACTGTTCCTCGGAAATTAAAGAATCTGAACTTCTGGAAACTAAAGCTTCCTTATAAGCCCTTGTATAAAGATCGGTCTTATAATCGGCCACAAAAACATCAAACTCCTGTAACTTCTCTTCAGGTAGGTTAATCCTTGCTTTGGACAAAAGCAACTGCTTGGAAGCCCAAGAATTAATATAATTATTCATAAAAGAAACGCTGTCTGTATTAGACATTCCATCGGTAAGATAAGAAGCAACATCCTCCTTGTATAAATAACGCTCCCCTACCCTTGCCAAAGGTTCCTTGTCCTCATTCTTCTTAAAATAAGAATTACAGGAAACAAATAAGACAAAAAATAAAGTCCCTAAAGATATCCAAACACGAATAGGCCGACTTTTAAAAGTTTTTAAAGAGAACATCTGGCAAAAATAGCAATTACAGCATCCCTTGCAAACCTACATGCTTTTACTTAACACAAATTTAGGCAAAGAGGCTCCCTAAGCAATTACTTCAAAAATGAGATTTTTAGTCAAAAAGGAAAAATACCTTTAAAGAACATTGGTAAAGGAAACATGAACGCTACCGCTGGATTACGACCGAAAAGCTTAATTTTGAATTAAAACTATTATATTTTGGATAGAAAAATTAAACTTATCTGGGATTTTAGAGGTCCGGCAGCTCTTAAAACGGCAGAACATCATGAAAAACACTTAAAGGAATTCATAAGCTTGGAGCAACTAGCTTTGAACATTACAGGGTACCAAGAAATCAATGACATGCACAGTCTGGCGTTTATGGTTGTAAAAGACAAAGATATGATTACTGTTCGGGACACTTTAAAACCCCATCGTGGTGAATTGTATACTATCTCATCAAAATAATGATTTAATGCATATAAATTGAAAGTCTATAAATAAGACACTCAGTTTGAATTCAAAAAGTTAAGACAAATGAAAACACGCCTTATACCTTTTGTCCTCTTACTAGCCATATTCACGTCTTGTTCAAACCAAAAAAAGGGTTCGATTTTAGAACAAGCATTGGCATCCGAAAACCCAAAGATTAAAAACGTATTGGATAGTCTTAACCAATACGAAGTTCAAATTCGCTACACAAAAATTGATAGAAGTAATGATAGTATTTTTTTTACGGACTATGATTTTCAAGTATCAGATGAACAGTATTTTTACCCCGCCAGTACCGTAAAATTTCCTATTGCCGTTCTTGCCTTGGAACGCTTGAACGAGACCGATAGTCTAAACAGAAACACGACATATTATGTAGAGGGAGATTCTATAGAAAGTACATTTTCTCAAGACGTTTCCCAAGTATTTGCCGTTAGTGATAATTTGGCCAATAATCGTATGGTGGAATTCCTTGGGCAGGATGCCATCAATAAAAACTTAATAAAAAGAGAAATAAGCCCTGTGCGTATTTCCCACAGGTTAGGATATCATTCTGATGATTTGACTACCAAACCCCTAATCATATATTTAAACGATAGCACCATCGGTATTAGCACCCCTACAACCAATACTACCGCCAAGGAACTAACTATTAATAAAATAAAAAAGGGGATAGGATATTACGAAGATGACGTACTTATTAGTGAACCTTTTGATTTTAGCCTCAAAAACTACTACCCCATTAGTGCTCAGCACAACGTATTAAAAAGAGTTATTTTTCCTAATAAATACAAAATAGAGGAACGTTTTAACCTGTCTGAGGATCAGCATAAATTTCTACTGACCGCCATGCATACCCTTCCCAGAAATGCAGGATATAACCAGGTGAAATACTATGATGGATATGGTAAGTTTTTTTTGTACGGAGATACCAAAGAAGCTATACCTAAACATATAAAAATATACAATAAAGTAGGTTTTGCTTATGGCACATTAACAGATTGTGCCTATATAAAAGACACTGAAAATAACGTAGATTTTTTATTAACAGCGACCATTTTGGTTAATAAAGATCGTATTTTTAATGATGACATTTATGACTACGACACTATTGGCATTCCATTTCTAGCCGCTTTGGGACGAGAAATACATCAATTAGAAATCGAACGTAAAAAATAAGACCGTAAATTGGACAAAAACTATGTCTCAAGAAATTAAGCAAACTAGAATAAATAAATACCTCAGCGAAGTAGGCTATTGTTCACGTAGAGCAGCAGACAAGCTTATTGACCAAGGACGGATTACCATTAACGGGATAGTACCTGAGATGGGTACTAAGGTTGTTACGGGCGATGACGTCCGTGTAGATGGAGAACCAATTTCTAACCCTAAGGAAAAAGCAGTCTATTTGGCATTCAACAAACCCGTGGGAATTGTCTGCACAACAGATACTAAGGTAGAAAAGGATAATATTATAGAATATATAAATTATCCGAGTCGCATATTCCCAGTAGGAAGACTGGACAAGCCTAGCGAAGGATTGATTTTTTTGACCAATGATGGGGACATTGTAAACAAAATCCTTAGGGCAAGAAACAACCACGAAAAAGAATATTTGGTAACAGTAGACAAGCCCATACATCCAGATTTTTTAAGGAAAATGAGAAACGGTATTCCAATTTTGGATACGATTACCAAAAAATGCGAGGTTACTCAAATTAGTTCGTACCAGTTCCGTATAATTTTAACGCAAGGCCTTAACCGACAAATAAGGCGCATGTGCGAGTACCTAGAATTCAGAGTCAAAAAATTAAAGCGCATCAGAATCATGAACGTTAACTTAGATATACCCGTGGGGAAATGGAGGAATCTTACTACGGAGGAACTTGACCAAATTAACCATTTGGTTGGTAACTCATCAAAAACAGACCATTCGACAAACTAAAGCCTTCGCACTCTTTTAGGTATCCTAAATCAGAAGTTATTTGATAAACCCCTACATTAAGAGTATGCTTTTACCCTGTTACCGTTAGCACTAGGTGTATTAATTTCTATTATCGCCTTTACTATTTACCTATGAGCCAGGTTTTAATAGTAGGATCTCATTTCACAAAGCCTATAAAAGGTTTACCAGCTAAAACCCTACGAAATATCTAAAACAATCAAAAACCTCCTAAGGCTAAGACTATCATTAAAATAACGCCAAATGAATATAAGAATTAACATTAACCTCGTATAATTTAAGAGTTATAACTACACTATAAACCTTAAAATCATTAACTTAGAATGATAAAATTGCACCAAACATTATGACATACAATAGAACATCTTACCCAAAGAAATCCTTCATCATACCAATACTACTATTGTTTATTTTGACGGTTGCTTTAAATAGTCCCCTACTAGCCCAACAGGTTGATTTTAAGGAATATTCAGGAGAAGTACTAGATGGTAAAACTAAAAAGCCTCTAGTATTCGCAACACTTACTATGGAAGGCTCCAATGTGAGTACCATTAGCAATACCGAAGGGAAATTTTTAATAAAAGTTCCAAGTACTGTCAACGGAAAAAATATTATTATTTCATTTTTAGGATATAAAACACTCTCACTACCTACAGCGAAGCTTACACAGAAAAAGAACGAAATTCTCATGACTCAATCTGTGGTAAAACTTAGCGAAGTAAATTTAATCGTGCCAAATGATGCAGAAGCATTGGTTAGAGAAACCTTAAGAAGAAAAGGTGGAAATTACCTTAACGAGCCAACGGTTATGACCGCATTTTACAGGGAAACGATAAAGAAAAGAAACAAAAATGTTAGTCTCTCAGAAGCTGTAGTAAACATTTACAAGACACCTTATTCTTCTTACAAAAAGGACGAACTTAAACTCTACAAAGCCAGAAAGAGTACTGATTATAGTAAATTGGATACAGTTGCACTTAAGCTGCAAGGGGGACCTTTTAATACCTTGTTTATTGACATGGTTAAATATCCTGACTATATTTTTACAAATGAATCAATCAAGTACTATAACTTTTCGTTTGATGGCTCTACTCTGGTAAACGACAAGCTTATTTATGTTATAAAGTTTAGTCAAAAAGCGGAAATTGTAGACCCTCTTTTTAAAGGTAAACTCTACATAGATGCAGAAAATAAGATACTTACAAGTGCAATCTATTCCTTAAATATCACCAATAAAAAATTAGCAGCCCAAATGTTTGTTCGTAAAAAACCTAGAAATGCGAGTGTTTGGCCTACAGAAGTAGCATACAGAGTAGATTACAGGGAAAAAGATGGTAAATGGTATTACGGCTACAGCAATGTGCTCTTGGAATTTAAAATAGACTGGGAAAAAAAGTTATTCAACTCGATATATAGTATGAACTGTGAAATGGCAATAACCGATTGGGAGAAAAACCTCTCCAACCAAAAAATAGATTCAAAGGATCGAATGAGATCATCAATCATCTTAGGTGATGAAGCTATTGGTTTTGCGGACCCCAATTTCTGGGGAGAATATAATATTATTGAGCCGGAAAAGTCTATAGAATCTGCCATAAAGAAAATACAACGACAGTTGAAAAAATCTAAAGGGGCTAATAGTGGAACAAGCATTCCGTAACAGTAAACTAGTAGATAGTA
>CAZDOW010000003.1:0-21052 GCA_964507115.1 uncultured Maribacter sp. | reverse complement strand
TAGTAGATAGTAAAATCCCGAATTTTCTTGCGAAAATCCGGGATTTTGTACTAAAAGGGGAACTTATAAATTTATTTTGGCATTACTACAGCATCAATAGCATGTATAACGCCGTTCGTAGCAGGAACATCTGCCAAAACTACAGTAGCCATATTTCCTTTTTCATCAGTTAATTTCACTTTTCCATCTACCAACGATAAAACGATATTGCCTCCCTGTACTGTAGCCACAGTAAAAGCACCATTGTTACCATTAATCGCCTCAATTACAGCAGCCGCTTCATACTTACCCGCTACTACATGATAGGTTAAAATACCGGTCAATGCAGCCTTACTTTCGGGCTTTAATAAACCAGCTACTGTCCCATCTGGCAAGGCTGCAAAAGCATCATTTACAGGCGCAAAAACCGTAAAAGGACCTTCGCTACTCAACGTTTCTACTAAATCAGCAGCCTTTACAGCAACTACTAAAGTTGTAAAGTTGTCATTACCTGCAGCAACGCCCACAATGTTTTGCGCTTGCACAAAAGTTCCAGCAATTAAAGCAGCTGAAACGAACATAATTTTCATAATTTTCATAATGTATTTTTTTAAATTTTGATAAAAGTACATGTTAATGAACTTTACATATCATAATATTTGTTTAATTTTTTATATAAAATGTTAAACAAATATTATTTTATATTTCTTGTTTGTTTTAATTAAACAACAAAACCAGTATAAACTAAGCACCGAACAGCACTCTATTAAATATCCTAGGCAGGAACTAACATAAGAATGCTTAAGGCCCTTCATTTTACTAAAAAAAATAAAAAGTATCACTATAAGGTTTTTGTCAAAACCCCTAGTAGCTATTTAAACCAATGCTAAGGATAAGATGTTTATATCGGACCAAGCAAATTAGTCTTTGTACTAATTCATTAAATTCCATATCTTTAAAATCACTGCAGTGTTTGATGCCCATGGTTTGTCGCATATTGTGCAATGCGCCATAACCAAATATTGTAAGGCAATACCATTTTGAAACGAAACAAATGAAACAAAAAGTTGCCTTAGTCGCCATTCTTGGATTTTTTATAGCTCTACTATTTGCGTTTACCTCAGGTTTTTTCGATCGTTCTGAAGATGCTTACACGAGTTTGAAACTTCCTGAAACCGTAGATTATAATTTTCATATCAAACCTGTACTTTCCGATAATTGCTATACCTGCCACGGACCAGATGCCAATAAAAGAAAAGGGGGACTACGATTGGATTTAGAGGAAACGGCTTTTGCTGAGTTGAAGGAGAGTCCAGGTGAGTACGCGTTCGTCTCCGGCAACTCTAAGAAAAGCAAAGCCTACTGGCACATCGTTACCGACGATCTGAAAGAAATCATGCCACCAGTCGATTCAAAACTGAGTCTAAATTCTTACGAGAAGCGATTGATTAAGAAGTGGATTGAACAAGGGGCGAAGTTCCAAAAGCATTGGGCTTATCTTTCTCCAAAGAAAAAGGAATTGCCGGAATCAAAATCTATCGACCCGATGGCGAACAATTGGTCTCAAAATGAAATCGATGCTTTTATTCTAGAAAAACTTGAAGAAAATAACATACAACCTTCTAAAAAAGCAACCAAAGAAACATTGATACGCAGGATTAGTCTTGATCTCACTGGACTTCCTCCTAACATCGAAGATACTAAAGCCTTGTTAGCGCTACCACCAGAAGAAATTATTCCCAATGCAATCGATAGATTTTTGTCTTCTCCGGCCTACGGTGAGCGTATGACGCAATCATGGCTTGATCTTGCACGTTATGCAGATTCACATGGCTATCAAGATGATAGTTACCGTACCATGTGGCCTTGGCGCGATTGGGTAATCCACGCCTTCAACAAAAATTTACCATACGACCAGTTTTTAACTTGGCAACTAGCAGGAGATTTGTTACCCAATGCTACAAAAGAACAGATTTTAGCAACTGGTTTTAATCGAAATCACCCCATAACACAAGAAGGAGGTGTAATCCAAGAGGAATATCGCACGAATTATGTGCTTGATAGAACCAATACTTTAGGCAAAGGAATTTTAGGACTCACCTTAGAGTGTGCCCGTTGTCACGACCATAAATATGATGCTATTTCACAAGCTAATTATTTCGAGTTCTTCGCATTTTTCAACCAAGTGAATGAAAAAGGGCTCCAAATGGATGCCGTACAGGCTAAAAACCAAAAGTTCTTTGCTGATCCACCGTTTTTAACCTTGACCTCCGAAGAAGTCGATGGCGTGCTCGATTTTGTGAATTTAGAAGAAGGCCAGGAAATAAATGTAATGGTCATGAACGATTCGGCACCCAAAACGACTTTCATACTGCATCGCGGGGAATACGATCAACTTACAGATTCCGTTGTTCCCAATACACCAGACGTAATTTATCCTTTTTCAGAAGACTTTGAGAGAAATCGATTGGGTTTAGCTAAATGGGTAGTAAGCAAAGATAATCCCTTAACTGCAAGGGTTTTTACCAACCGTATATGGGGAATGTTATTCGGTAGGGGCCTAGTAGAGACTGCCGAAGATTTTGGTGTTCAAGGAAGTTTGCCCTCACATCCAAAATTACTAGATTGGCTTGCGGCAGATTTTATGGAACACGATTGGGATATACACCATTTACTGCGAAAAATAATGCGTTCAGCAACCTATCAACAAAGATCACAAATGCGTCCCGATCTAAAAATAGCTGACCCAGAAAATAGGTTGTTGGCGCGTGCACCAAGGTTCAGAATGAGTGGTGAGATGATACGAGACTATATCCTTGCCACAAGTGGGCTTTTAAATACAGAGCTTGGCGGCCCAAGTGTAAAACCTTATCAACCGCCAGGGCTGTGGGAAGAAACGAATGCTGGGGAGAATAGGGGTGTTTTGACAAAATATGTACAAGACGGTGGCGACGACCTCTACCGTCGTTCTTTGTATACTTTTTGGAAACGCACGCTACCACCACCTTCAATGACTATTTTTGATGCGCCTACTAGAGATTTTTGCGAAGTACGCAGGCAAAAGACCAATACACCACTTCAAGCTTTAGCGCTTCAAAACGACATACAAGTATTGGAGGCTGCCCGCGTATTGGCTCAAAGAACCCTTCAAGAAAAAGGCAATGATGACCCCAATATAGTCGCGGACCTTTTTCAGCGTATTTTAGTGCGGTCGCCAAAAAAAGAAGAATTGTTGGCCCTTAACAACTACTACCATGACGCCATAAAGTTGTATGAGAACGATTTAGAAGATGCAAAAAAATTAACCTCGTTAGGCGAATACGAACAATTGGTCGCAGATCCCGCAAAGACAGCTGCACTTATGTTAACAACCCAAGTAATCTTTAATCTGGACGAAACCATAACCAAAGAATAAAACCATGGAAGAGGAAAATGACAAAACTGAAAATCCGTTAAAGTCCAACCGAAGGCACTTCTTTTCGCAACTAAGTGTGGGTATTGGTTCATTGGCTTTAGGATCCCTACTTATTCCTGATCTGTTCAAAGGTTCCGGTCCAAGCTTGGCCTCGAAGCAAGATTTGGGCGTTGCACATTTCGCACCCAAGGCCAAACGAATCATTTATTTGTTTCAGGCAGGGGCGCCCTCGCAGCTCGAAACCTTCGATTACAAGCCTATTTTGAGAAAACGTATGGGTGAAGATCTGCCTGAGTCCATTAGAAACGGACAACGATTAACAGGTATGACGGCCAACCAAGATAAGTTTCCACTAATGCCGCCTAAAATAGGATTTAAAAAACATGGGGAAAGCCAAACTTGGATTAGTGATTTCTTTCCACATATTGCCAAAATAGCCGATGAAATTACCGTAGTACGAAGTATGCATACCGAAGCAATAAACCATGATCCCGCGATTACCTTCTTTCAAACAGGAAGTCAGATTTCCGGTCGTCCTAGTATGGGTTCATGGCTTAGTTATGGGCTGGGTAGCGAAAATAAAAACCTGCCTTCTTTTGTTGTTTTAACCTCACGGGGAAAAGGTAATAGTCAAGGATTATACTCCAAGCTATGGTCAAGTGGGTTTTTAGATTCTAAGCATCAAGGCGTTTTATTACGGTCTGGAAAAGATCCAGTGCTTTACCTTAACGATCCAGATGGAATTTCAAGATCTGACAAAAGGCATTTGTTAGACCATGTGGCCTCCTTAAACAAAATGCATCATGTAGAAACTGGAGATGATGAAATCGAATCTCGTATCGCACAATATGAAATGGCCTACCGCATGCAAATGTCGGTGCCAGATGTTATGGATATTTCTAAAGAGCCACAATCAATTATCGACCTCTATGGCGAAGATTGCCAGGTGCCTGGTACATACGCAGCCAATGCCCTTCAGGCGCGCAGGCTTGCCGAAAACGGCGTACGTTTCATACAATTGTACCATCAAGGTTGGGATCAACATGGCAACCTACACAATGAAATGGCCGGGCAGGCCAAAGATGTAGATCAAGCTTCCGCAGCCTTAGTACTAGACCTGAAACAGCGGGGTATGCTAGAGGATACTTTAGTAGTTTGGGGTGGAGAATTCGGAAGAGGTAATTACGCCCAAGGAAAATTTGATACTGAAAATTATGGCCGCGATCACCACCCAAAAGCCTTTAGTATTTGGATGGCCGGAGGCGGAATAAAACCAGGACTCAACTACGGAAAAACCGATGAATTCGGATATAATGTAGTTGAAAATCCGGTACATGTGAATGATTTTCATGCCACGCTCATGCACCAAATGGGTCTTGATCATGAACAGCTCACCTATAAATATCAAGGGCGCCGCTTTCGCCTGACAGATGTGGCCGGCAATGTTATTAATGATCTTTTGGCTTAATTATGGTAAAAGCTTCTTATCATAGATGGGTAGACTATGCAGTTTTTGGACTATCGTTGTTTCTCGTTTTCTGTCTTTTGTTCGAGTCCTTTATTGAACTGCCTCGACTACTTGCTTGGGTAGGTCGGTGGCATCCTTTGGTGTTACATTTTCCCATTGTCCTATTATTGCTCGCTGCTTTTTTAGGATTAACTGGCAAAAAAGTACCAAAGCAACTATTGACAATCGCCGTATTACTTTCTTTATTGACTGCTATTTCAGGTTTTTTTCTGGGAAAGGAAATAGAAATAAAAGGGAATCTCTTATTTTGGCACCAATGGATGGGTGGAGTATTAGCACTCTTAGCGGCTGTTTGGTATGGCTTGGAAGGAAGTAAATTAGGTAAACCTATTTTTTCTAAAGTACTGCAAGTAGCGTTAATAGGTTTAATTTTCTTAACAGGGCACTATGGCGGAATGGTTACCCATGGAGAGGATTTCTTGGCACTTCCTAAGGAGAAGAGGGCAGATGAAATCCCTGAAAATCCTTTAGTGTATAATGATGTAGTAGGACGAATACTGGAAAATAAATGTATTTCCTGCCATAATCCCAATAAAACAAAAGGGGGATTGCTCATGACTTCACTTGACGCACTTCTGGCCGGTGGGGAAGTTGGAAATACGATATTACCTGGAAATACTGAAGAAAGCGAGCTTATCAGGCGGGTACATCTGCCAATGGAAGATGAAGAGCACATGCCCCCAGAAGGTAAGCAACCCTTAAATGAGCAGGAAATCGAAATCCTTGAAAGGTGGATCGCGCTCGGTGCATCCGATACGCTGCGCTTAGTACATCTATCGTCATCGGAACCTTTGAGAGGCCTAATTTCTGGCTTGATGCAGCCCAATCCAAAGGAAAAGTGGACCAAAATGCCTAAAGTGGCAGATAGTACATTGCAACGTCTGAATTCCGATTACGCAACCATAAAACGTATTGCAGGGGGAACCGATGCCCTAAGTATAAATGTGTATAAATCGCCAGTCTATACTGCGGAGCAAATAACAGGCTTAAAGTTTATTTCTGAGAATATCGTTCAATTGGATGTGAGCGGACTCCCCATAGGCAAAGACGAAATGAACTTCATTGCGTCATGTGTAAATTTGGAATGGTTAGAAATAGACCAAACATCCATAACGGATACAGAGATGGAAGCGTTAGGCCTATTGTCAAAACTAAGAACATTGAAGATATATAGTACCGCAATCAGTGATGGTAGCATTCCCATATTAAATCAAATGAGTGCGCTACAAGAAATTTTTCTTTGGAATACCCAAATTTCTGCCGATGGTCTCAAAGCCTTGAAAGTAGCAAATCCTACTTTAAGAATTGAACAAGGTATAGCAGAAGAATTGCGAAATTCATTTGTGGTATCAGATTCTATCTCGGAAAAATGAGTTGGTTTTAAGTCGATTGATGTGCAAAGTGATATTTACATCACCACTGTTTTGATGTAGTTTTAGTTATAATTTTGAATCACAAAACCCACTATTTAAATTTATAACAAAACATACTGATAACTAGATTGTAAATTTTTAAGCGGAAGTTTGGAAAACTATAGCGTCCCTATGGCGGAATTAAATCTAATTTGCCACTTCACTAATAAATTTAAGACGATACAAACGTAATTCCTCATCTTCATAATCGCCGTCAAATTCCTGCATCGCCACCTCCAAATCATCGGTTTCGGCCTCCAGAAAATACTCGTGAATTTCTTCCTGTTGGTCTTCGTCTAACATCTCATCTATCCAATAGCCCAAATTAAGTTTAGTTCCACTGAAAACAATTTGTTCCATTTCTTTTAAAAGTTCATCAATCTCAATTCCTTTGGCAGATGCAATATCACTTAAGGGAAGTTTACGGTCTACATTTTGGATGATATATAATTTTAATGCCGACTTAGCCCCGGTACTTTTAACTACAAGATCATCGGGTCTTAGGATATCATTTTCCGTCACATAGTTTGTTATAAACTCTACAAAAGGCTTACCATATTTCTTTGCCTTTCCTTCGCCAACCCCATGCACATGGAGTAACTCCTCCATTGTAATAGGATATTTTAACGCCATATCCTGTAAGGAAGGGTCTTGAAAGACCACAAAAGGTGGAACTCCCATTCTATTGGCTTGTGCCTTTCGTAAATTCTTAAGCTGTTTTAACAGTTTTTCGTCCGCTACCCCACCCGTCTTAGCAGCGCCTACTATGGCATTATCATTTTCCGCATTGTACACATGGTCCTTGGTCATCATAAAGGAGCTTGGGTTAGTCATAAATTCCCTTCCCTCATCCGTTAAGTGCAGCACCCCGTACTGTTCTATTTCTTTTTTTAGTAATCCGGCAACGAGAACTTGGCGTATCAAAGCCATCCAATGACTCTTGTCCATATCCGAACCTATACCAAAAAAATCTTTTTCGTTGGTTTTGTGCGATGAGATAATCGCATTACTCTTTCCTCGTATGGCACAAACAACTTCCTTTGATTTAAACTTCTCGCTGGTACCTTTTACTACCCGTAGCAACTTAAGTACATCTTCGCCAGCTTCTTCTTTTTTCTTAGGATTTCGGGTATTATCATCCATATTGGCACCGTCGCCATTGACGTCATCAAAAGCTTCCCCGAAATAATGCAGCATAAATTTACGACGAGACATGGAGGTCTCCGCATAAGCAACTACTTCTTGCAATAGTGCATTTCCTATTTCCTGTTCCGCTACGGGCTTGCCAGACATGAACTTTTCTAGTTTTTCTATGTCCTTATATGAATAAAACGCCAAACAATGGCCTTCTCCACCATCCCTTCCGGCCCTGCCTGTTTCTTGATAATAGCTTTCTATACTTTTTGGAATATCATGATGAATCACAAAACGCACATCTGGTTTGTCAATTCCCATTCCGAACGCAATCGTGGCTACAACTACATCTACATCTTCCATCAAGAACATATCCTGATATTTAGACCGTGTTTTGGCATCGAAACCAGCGTGGTAAGGCACAGCACTAATGCCGTTTACTTGCAACACTTGCGCCAGTTCTTCTACTTTCTTTCGACTTAAACAGTAAATAATACCAGACTTCCCTTCATTCTGTTTTACAAACCTGATGATATCAGCATCAATATTTTCTGTTTTCGTCCTTACCTCATAAAATAAGTTGGGCCTGTTAAACGATGCTTTGAAAAGTACCGCATCGTTTATCCCAAGGTTTTTAACAATATCTTCTTGTACTTTTGGAGTGGCTGTAGCGGTTAGACCAATAATGGATATGTTATCCCCCAAACGACCTACGATAGATCTGAGGTTCCTATACTCTGGTCTAAAATCATGTCCCCATTCAGAAATACAATGTGCTTCGTCTACAGCAACAAAAGAAACCTCTACAGAACGTAAAAACTCAACGTTCTCCTCTTTAGTTAGGGATTCTGGCGCTACGTATAATAGCTTGGTAATACCGTCTGTAATATCTTGCTTAACCTGTTTGATTTCGGTCTTGTTCAAAGAAGAATTAAGTACATGAGCTATACCATGCTCAGAAGAAATACCACGAATAGCATCAACCTGATTTTTCATCAACGCAATTAACGGGGATACAACAATTGCAGTTCCCGGATTCATTAAGGCAGGCAACTGATAACAAAGCGACTTACCCCCACCTGTGGGCATAATCACAAAGCAGTTGTTATTTTTTAAAATTTGCTTAATAACCTCTTCTTGAAGTCCCTTGAACTGGGAAAAACCAAAGTATTTTTTTAGAGAGGCATGTAAATCTACCCCATCCAAATTTTTATCGTCTATCACGTTTTTCAATTTAGTGCAAAGAAATAATGCAAGTAAATTACTTGGTAGTTAAATTAAAATATACCAAACCAAATTATTATACGATACATATCCTATAACATTAAGTTTATGTAATTTTGTAATCTTAAAGATAACACAATCTTTTAGGAATACAATTCATAAAATTGAATAATACGTTGACATCTACGAGCACGATTATTGATTTAGCCAAAAAGACGATTGAGACGGAGCGTGATGCTATTGGACATCTTTCTAACCTTTTGGACGAGGACTTTGCAAAGACCGTGAACTGTATTATAGCTTCCAAGGGTCGTGTTGTAATCTCGGGAATTGGTAAAAGTGCCATCATCGCTTCAAAAATTGTTGCTACATTAAATTCAACAGGAACACCCGCTATTTTTATGCATGCTGCGGATGCCATTCATGGTGACTTAGGCACAGTGCAGGATAACGATGTAGTCATTTGCATTTCCAAAAGCGGGAGTACGCCAGAAATAAAAATGCTGGTTCCTCTTATTAAAAGGGGGAAAAATAAATTAATTGCAATGACCGGGAACACAGATTCCTTTTTAGCCAAACAAGCAGATTATACCCTTAACACATACGTGGAAAAGGAAGCCTGTCCTAACGGGTTGGCTCCGACTACGAGCACAACAGCACAACTGGTCATGGGCGATGCCATTGCTATTGTATTGCTGGAGTTGAAGGGATTTAGCAGTGCAGATTTTGCGAAGTTCCACCCTGGGGGAGCCTTAGGTAAAAAACTCTATTTACGAGTAGGGGATATTACAAAAAATAATCAAGTGCCAAAGGTGCAATTGGATACCGAAGTTAAGCAAGTCATCGTAGAGATTTCCAAGAAGATGTTGGGAGTTACCGCGGTGTTGAACAGGGATGAAGTGGTAGGCATTGTAACAGATGGAGATATTAGAAGAATGCTTAACATGCATGATAATATAAAAGGCTTAACAGCTGCCGATATCATGAGTTCTAATCCCAAGACCATTGAAATGGATGCACTTGCAGTCAAAGCTTTGGAGCTCATGCAACAAAAAGGAATATCCCAGTTATTGGCCATAGAAAACGGAAAATACAAAGGTGTTATTCATTTACACAATCTCATAAACGAAGGTATTTTATAATGGGCGAAAAAACTACCACGCCACCAAACGAGATGTCATTTTTAGACCATCTGGAAGAACTGAGGTGGCATTTAATACGATCAACATTAGCTATAGTTATCATTGGTAGCGTTGCTTTTTTGATGAAAGATTTCATTTTTGACACGGTCATTTTCGGTCCAAAGAAAATGGATTTCCCAACCTACAGGTTGTTTTGTGATATCGCCACTTTTTTAGGTTTCGACTCCGCTTTTTGTGCGGATAAACTACCTTTTACGATACAAAGTAGGTTAATGTCCGGTCAGTTTTCTGCACATATATGGACTTCAATTTGGGCAGGTTTCATCGTAGGATTTCCATATGTGTTATATGAAGTTTGGAAATTTATAAGCCCCGGCCTATATGAGAAAGAGCGTAATAACTCTAGAGGTTTTATACTCGTTGCTTCCTTCTTGTTTTTCTTGGGCGTACTTTTTGGTTATTATGTGGTAGCGCCATTATCTATTAATTTTTTGGGCACATACCAAGTAAGTTCTGAAGTCACCAACGAATTTGACCTAGCTTCCTACATATCCACGGTAAGGACATCTGTTATTGCATGTGGTATTTTGTTCGAATTACCCATTATCATTTATTTCCTTACCAAAGTTGGTTTAGTAACTCCGGAAATAATGAAAAAGTATCGAAAAATTGCACTGGTAATTGTTTTGATCCTATCCGCAGTAATCACACCGCCAGATGTAACAAGTCAGATTATTGTAGCCATTCCGGTTTTGATTCTATACCAGGTCAGTATTTATATTTCTAAACGGGTATTAAAAAACGAAGCAAAAAAAGCGCGCAAAGCAGAAAAAGCAAAAAAAGATGTCAAACCCAGTTGAGGAATTTAATGCCTACCGTTCAAAAATGAACGATAAGCTTTTATCGGAAAATAATAAAGTCATAAAGCGCATATTTAATTTGGATACCAATGCGTTTGCCCCAGGCGCTTTAGATGTGAAAACCAAAGAACTTCTTGGCTTGGTAGCATCAACTGTCTTACGATGTGATGACTGTGTAAAATACCATTTAGAAAGCTCCTTTAAATCTGGGGTTTCAAAAGAAGAAGTGATGGAAACACTTAGTATTGCTACCTTAGTTGGTGGCACTATCGTTATTCCTCATTTAAGAAAAGCTTATGAATACTGGGCCGTTTTAGAAAGCAACGAAGGTTAAATAAAGTATAAAACCTTTTCGTACAAACGAATAAGGTTTAGATTTGAAAAGATGAAGCTTAGAGCCGAAAACATAATGAAATCTTACCGAGGCCGAAGGGTGGTCAAAGGTATCTCGTTGGAAGTAAACCAAGGTGAAATCGTTGGGCTGCTAGGGCCCAACGGAGCTGGGAAAACGACATCATTCTACATGATAGTTGGTCTCATTAAACCTAATGGAGGAGCTATCTACTTAGACGACATGGAGATTACTAAATTCCCTATGTACAAAAGAGCCCAAAACGGTATTGGCTATTTAGCACAGGAAGCATCGGTATTTAGAAAATTGAGCATTGAAAAGAATATCCTTAGTGTACTACAATTGACCAAGCTCAGTAAAAAAGAGCAGCACATGAAGATGGAATCCCTTATAGAGGAATTCGGTCTTGGTCACATCAGAAAGAGTCGTGGCGACTTATTATCAGGAGGGGAACGCAGACGAACGGAAATAGCTCGTGCATTAGCAACCGATCCAAAATTTATTCTGTTAGACGAGCCCTTTGCTGGGGTTGACCCAGTAGCGGTAGAGGACATACAACGTATCGTTGCTCAATTAAAAGATAAGAATATAGGCATCTTAATTACGGATCATAACGTACAAGAAACATTAGCCATTACGGAACGTTCTTACTTAATGTTCGAAGGAGGTATCTTAAAATCTGGTATTCCAGAAGATTTGGCGGCTGATGAAATGGTACGTAAGGTGTATTTAGGCCAGAACTTTGAACTTCGTAAAAAGAAGCTAGATTTTTAATTTCTTCTCCTTATCCACATATGGCTATATGCCGCAAGTATTCCCGCCAACAAAGGCGATAAAATATACACTGTAAAGAAGCTATAGGCTACTTTAGGAAAAGCAGCATTTCCCCATCCAGCAAAATAAGCTACCATTCTCGGTCCAAAATCACGAGCAGGATTTAGTCCCGCTTGTGTAAAAGGTGCTACAATACAGATAATTATGGTAACCGTGAAACCAATAACTAGCGGTGTTGTGCTGTTTATTTGCTCTGGTTTCTCCGTAATGCGCAAGATTACAAATACAAGGAGAAAAGTCCCTAAACCTTCCATAAAACAAGCTAGCATTGTAGGTACTCTTGTGAAATTTTCAAAACTAGGGTTAGGAAAGTACTCTCCAAACATCATGGCTGACCTTATAGACTCATCAGAACCGCGAACAATATTATGGGTTTTTTCAAAAAATTGTATGGTGTTGTCAAAAATACAAAACAGTAGTAACCCTGCTAAAAAAGCTCCCAAGACTTGTGCTAGCATATAAAGTGGTAGTTTTTTCCATACCAACTTCCTAGATATACACATGGCTAGACTAACCGCAGGATTCAGATGTGCTGGACATATATTTCTGGTAGTATAAATAGCAATTGCAACACCCAAACCCCATATCAACGCAACTTCCAAAAGACTAGAAAAGGCATCAAAAAAAATAGCAACCGCAACAGCACCACAACCAAAAAAAACAAGTATAAATGTCCCAAGAGACTCTCCTAATAACTCCTTATAATCTTTCAATTATTGTATTTTAGAAAAAACGTAACACAATTCGGTAGCAATCTGCATGCTACGCTCCATATATTTTTCTGTCTGTAAAGCAGTGTTATCAAATTCTTTAGGATCTTCAAAAGTGAGAGGTATCCTCTTTTCAGCACCCGAAATTAAAGGACAATTCTCATCTGCATGAGAGCAGGTCAAAATAGCCGCAAAACTATTCTTTGGATTAAATGTATGGTCGTATGTTTTCGAAAAACCTATTATTGGATGGACATCAATACCATACTTAATACTATACACTGGATTATTTCCTTCTGATAGGTTTGTGATTTCAAAACCTATTTCACTTAAAACCGCAACTACTTTTGGAAATAGTGCCGTTGCTTCTGTCCCTCCAGAATAACAATGTACATTTTCGACTTTAAAATAAGCAGCCAACGCCTGTGCCCATATTTGAGATAAGTGGCTTCTTCGAGAATTATGAGTGCAAATAAAATTTAAGTTGATATTTGACCTAGCATCTCTTTTCCCTTGTATAAAATCTATTAGACTTTGAAGTACAGGCAGTCTTTCTTTAGGAATAGAAGTATCATCTAACTGTGCTATAGTTTGATAAATACCTTCAAATAAGGGAGAATTTTCTCTTCGCATCCGGCAATAATACAACTTATCACAACCTGAATCGCCTATGGTAACAAAACCTAACGTTTATTTAATCTGGATACTTTCTTAAATTATATAGCCCCCAGCCAAAAAACAACAACTCCAAGATAAGCGCCGGAGTAAATTGTATAGAAACTCCATCGAAAAGCGTGCTTACAATTCTTCCAAAAGAGATACCCCCCATAAAGAGGACATTACTCAAGGTGGCGGCGTACCACAACTTTTTCCGGTAAGCACCTAACAACCAAAATATTCCGATACCTACATAAATTCCCATGACCGCACGAAGCATATTTTTCAGCTCTAATGCCTCTACCTGAAAATCTAGTAGCAAAGGCATCAAATACGATGGGTGTCCACCATAAACGAATCCCGCAATAATTACGATGAAACCAGAAAGCAGTAAGTTTAGGTTCTTCTTCATAGCATAGTGAACTACTTTCTATATAATTTATAATAATACCAAGCTGCAACACCTCCTACCAAAGAAAAGAATGCAAGCATCCAAAAAACATATTGATGCCCAATTACACCAGGATAAGCATCCAGTAAATAGCCCATAGCCGGTCCTGCAAAAATATCTGGAGTATATCCCACTATGGAAATAAGCCCAACAGCCGTGCCGGTTAATACCAAGGGGATACGCCCGCGCTCCATCACTGCAAAATATAAGGAGCGGGCTGCATAAACTCCGGTTGCTACTACTAAAATTGATATAAAAAACAAGGCCGTAGATGAGTCCGAAATTACACCTGTTGCAAATAGTAAGGCTCCAAAAAAGGAAATGACAAAACTAACTAATAACCAATATGTAGTTTGCGAACGGTCTGCCAGTATACCTATAACCACTCCTACTACAGGACGCACAAATAATAAGAACGTTCCTACCTGTGCAGACTGTACTTGGTCATACAACATGACATCTTGAGCATAAAGCGAAAACACATCGGTGATTTTATAACCTACATAGGCACAAAGGATAATAACCATTAATAAGCCTACCGCAGGCAATTTTAGAACCTCTTTGATTTGTGAAACCGTAATTCTATCTAAAACAATGGCCTTTTCCGATTCCTTATCCATTCGTAGAAAGAACCATACTAGTAAACCTACCACCACCATGATACCTGAGGAAACCAAAATTACATAGCGGAATGCTTCCCTACGTTCCACCACTGTTGCTTCGACTATTTCAGAAGTAATAAAAATAGAAAAAATAAGTACACCCATGGTTCCGAATAAAGCACCTACCAAGCCACGGCCTCCATCCAAAAATCCAAAGGCTTTACCCTGAGAACTCTTTCCACCCCAAACACGTGTCGCTTTTATCATGGCTGCCCAAAATAAAAATATAGTGGTAAAGCCCCAATAACCATACAGTAGTTTAAGAATAAAATAGCTCGGAAAAGTTGCATAAACCAAACCGCCTAGTGCGGTCATCCAAAGGGCACTTGCGATTAATTTTCTAGGTGGAAACTTATCTGCTAAAGGACCACCAAAAAGATAGGACACCAACGCTATAAAGCCATAGACCGAAAAGCATAGCCCTAGCTCTGTATTGTCTAAAGCAAAAACATCTAATACTGTAGGTCTAAAGACTCGTGGAAGGACAAAAGGAAGTATAAAAACACTCTCCCCGGCCAAAATTAATAGCAAGAGGTAGTACCAAGGTGCTTTTTGTAATTGATTCATACTTTTTTTATAGGAATCCAAATTTCTTCTTCGGAATTGGAATCATTATTTTTATAGGAAGCTCCCAATACCTCAAAATGAGGACGGTCATCCAATTGATAGCCAGATTTAGGTAACCAATCCGCATAAATATATTGAAAAATACTGGGGTCACCACTAGCCCCTTTGTAATCGAAAACAGCATATAGACCTGCTTTTAGCCTAAATACCTCCATACCTTCAGGAATGTCGTTAAAGTCAGATACGACAACAAGCGCCCATTTCTGAAATTCGCGCTCCGGTTTAAAAGCTACATGATAATCGGCCGGGTAAACCTGTAGGGATATAAAATCGACCCCTACCCTATTTGGTATCTTTTTTCTTCTAGCCATAAAAGCACTCCAAAGTTTGGCCGTCAGATTATTTACTAGACTCAACTGTAAATATTGACCAACAAGCTTCTTCTCTTCTAATTCTACTATTCTTGGTAGCATAATTTAATCTTCTAAATCTATTTGAAATAAACAAACGGGTGCTTCCTTGTAATGCGCTGGAAGTGTATCGGTATTTTGCAAATTGAACAACCCTAAAAATTCGAAGCCCGCATTGGTATAGTGTTCAATCAGTTTTGTATTATCGCCAAGGGTATCCAAGCGCACAAAACGTTTTTGTTTTAGCAGGGCATAGTCTTTAGCCCATTCAACAATGGTACCCACAAAATTCTTACCTCTAAACTTAGGATTGGTCGCAATACGATGTATGTACATGGAGGCATCTACATTACGTTCTTCCCAGATTTGTTTATCCGTAAAGGCTACGGCCCAAACACAAGCCACTTCATTATTGATTAGTATTTTAAATTGCCGTTGTTCAGCAAGCTCTGTTTCTACCAATGTATGCTCAAAGCTAGGCCAAACCACAACTGTTTTCTTGGTTTTCTGATAGTTTGACGCTACTTTATACAATCTAAAAATTTCTGTGATATCTTCAGAAGTGGAGTTCGTAATTATCATTTGATTCGTTAATAATACTTCAAATTTTAGTGCTTCCAATGCGCTATTAGAATCAAAAATATAGTATGCCAAAATAAGTTATAAAACTTTAAGTGGGTGAAATTTCAAAAGCTGAATAACCCTAAGCGTACTAATCCAAAAACCAATTAAATAACAACTTAAGTGGCCAACTCACCAATGGAATGACAAAATCGGTTAAAAACCCTAAAATGGGCAACACTAGAAAAATCCACCATGGATATGTAAATCTCGGTCCTATGTTGTTTGTAAGCCGTTTCCAAACTGTTAGTATTGTATCTCTGTAGTACCAAAGAATAACTAAATCGGCAATAATCATACCCCCTATCCTTACTGGCAATGCCATCCCATGAATTCCAGTTGTAAATGATATATCAATAATCAAAATCTGACCCAAAATAGAAAGAACCAATAGCGCACCTATTAATGTTGTTCTATTGAAAATTAGAAGTAATCCTCCAATAATTTCAAGTAAACCTGTTGCCACGTTAAAAAAGGTGCTTCTACCGAACAGGTGCCAAGCCACATAAAAACTATCGACATCTTTAATGGGAAGATTCAAAATAGCAGGATCATGAACCATAAATTGACTCAAGGTAAGTTTGCTCCAACCATAATTAATCATATAAAAGACCAAATACCATCTTAGTATCAAAATTCCAAAATCTAATAGTTTTGCCTTTTTCAAATTGATAGATTTTTTGCCTTTTTAGTTTAATAAAAAATGGCCGTTAGTCCGCGAAACTCTATTCATTGGACATTGCATAATGACTCACCAAAGAACTTAACACATAGAAAAGAATGATAATAGGTACGGCTAAAAACTGCATAGTAATTAACAATACCAGACTTATAATCAAGAAAATATAACGGAGGGCATTATCAGTAAAACTCCAATTTTTAAATTTTAGAGCAAACAAAGGAAGGTTGCAATTCAATAAAAATGCGCTCAATAAAGTTAATCCTATCAAAAACCATTGGTTCAAAATTAGGCTGCTAAGTATAGAACTAGAATGGTAAAATAGAATCAATGGCAAAGAAAGAATCAATAGCGCATTAGCGGGTGTAGGCAAACCAATAAAGGAAGATACTTGATTTTCGTCCAGATTAAACTTCGCCAATCGATAGGCGGATGCCATGGTTATGATAAAGCCTGCAAATGGCCAAAGATTAGCTACTTTAAAACCTACCCATCCCATATTCTCAGTCATTTCAGCTCCTCCTTCTAAACTCCAACCGCCAGTCTGAGACATAATGAGCAATTGATACATTACAATTCCTGGTACTAAACCGCTTGTAATCATATCGGCCAAAGAGTCTAGTTGTAAACCGAGTTCGCTTTTTACATCCAATACACGTGCTGCTAATCCATCAAAAAAATCAAAGAAAATACCCAAGGCCACAAACAATGCTGCTAGCTCCAACTGATTTTTTACGGCAAAAACTGTTGCTACACAGCCACAAAAAACATTTAACAGGGTAATAAAATTAGGAATGTGTTTTCGCATGAGTTTGTTTATTAGATGCACTATTTATGCAGCCTAAAAATAATACAATTCATCTGGTTATCCCGTTTTAAATTTTAAGGAGGGTATAAAAACCAAATTTGTTCGTTTGCGTATTTTTTTTTAAAAAAATAACAACTAAAAAGAAGATGAAAACTTCTCGATACACCCTCTAAAAATGGAAGTCACCAGAAGTGATAACTAGGCAATCATTAACCCAAATAAACTTGCACTAATAATAAAAACCAATCATCGCATAAATCTCTTATTATTCGCATCTTTGTTATTAGATTGATTTCCATACCAGATGTTTAAAAAATTTAGTCTCCTTACGCTACTCGCACTACAGTGTTTATTGAGTTTTTCCCAAGAAGCTCAATTATCAAAGCTTTCTAAATTAAGTTTACTAACCGTAGGCACAGGACAGGATTTAGCTTCTAAATTTGGTCATAGTGCCATACGACTACAAGACCCAAGCTTAGGCATAGATGAAGTATATGGTTACGGAACGTATAATTTTGAGGACCGTAATTTCTATCTAAATTTTGTGCGCGGAAAATTGGATTATACCATTACACGCTACCCGTATACTTATTTTGAACGCAGTTATGTTGCAGAACAGCGCTGGATAAAAGAACAGCAACTAGATTTGAACTTGGAGCAACGAAAAGTCATCATTGCCTTCTTGGAAATCAATTTACTGCCTAAGAATCGATTTTATAAATACGATTTCCTTTTTGAAAATTGCGCCACCAAAATTCCTGAAGTCTTTGAGAAAAATCTCGGAGCCGAATTGAAGTTTGATTATAGCCATTTCGATAATCAATATACCTTCCGGCAATTAATTCATCAAAATCTTAAGATGAACTCATGGTCTAATTTTGGAATAGACTTAGCATTAGGTTCGGTAATTGACCGAAAAGCGACGCCTTACGAATATTTATTTCTACCCCATTATGTATACGAACAATTAAAACATACCACTCTTGCCGGCAAACCTATTGTAAAAAAAGAAACCGTTTTATTAGACATACCACCGCAAAAAGATGACACTCTTTTTCTGTGGACTCCCGCGTTTTGGCTCGCCCTTCTGCTCGTTTTAGTTCTTTATATTTCCTATAAAGACTATTCACAAAAGAAAAGAAGCCGTTGGTTAGATATTGCACTTTTTACGGTTACGGGACTTGCGGGAGTACTCATTCTATTTCTCTGGTTCTTTACAGACCACCTCGCAACTAAAGTTAATTTTAATTTTTTATGGGCCTTTGCTCCAAATCTTATCGTAGCTTTTTACCTCTTTAAAAAAGAATCAGCAAAATGGCTTAGAACATATGTAATAATTGCTTTAGGGCTATTGTTAATAAGCGTAGTTTTGTGGCTTTTAAAAGTTCAGGTGTTTTCCCTTTTAATAATTTTTATCTTATTAGCATTAGGAATCCGATATCTGTTTCTTTTATATCACTTTAAGAAAACAGCATAACCTTTTAGCATTAAAAAAGTATTGGATTTGTGCCTTACAATTGCGCTTGATACTTGAATTTGAATTTGAAAACACATGAATCTACTTACCGTTGAAAACATTTCTAAATCTTACGGCGAACTGGTCCTTTTTGAGAACCTATCCTTTGGCATCAATAAAGACCAAAAAATAGCACTTATAGCCAAGAACGGTAGTGGAAAAACATCCATTCTTAATATTTTATCTGGTGCGGACAGTCCAGATACCGGTCAAGTAAATTATCGTAAAAGTACCCGTGTTTCTTTTTTGGCGCAGGAACCAGTAATGGATCCCGAGTTAACAGTTGAGGAAACTATTTTCGCATCGGACAATGAAGTGCTTCAAGTAATTTCCAGCTACGAAAAAGCTTTGCAGAATCCAGAAGATGCAGATGCTTATCAAACAGCATTTGAAGCCATGGAGCGCTTTCAGGCTTGGGATTTTGAAACACAGTACAAGCAGATTCTTTTTAAACTAAAGCTAGAAGACCTAGATGCAAAAGTAGGGATGCTTTCCGGTGGACAAAAAAAACGATTGGCCTTAGCGGATGCCTTAATTAATAAACCAGACTTACTGGTTTTAGATGAACCTACCAATCATTTGGATTTGGAAATGATTGAATGGCTAGAAGGGTATTTTACTAGAGAAAACATGACGCTCTTTATGGTAACGCACGACCGTTACTTTTTGGAACGTGTATGCAATGAAATTATTGAACTGGATAATGGTGTTCTCTATCCGTACAAAGGAAACTACTCCTACTACTTAGAAAAGAAAGAAGCACGTCTGGAGCAAGAGACCGTGGAACAACATAAAACAGAATTACTTTTTAAAAAGGAGCTTACATGGATGCGCCGTCAGCCAAAGGCAAGGACCACAAAGTCCAAATCTAGAATAGACGATTTTAACACCATCAAGGAAAAAGCCAGTAACCGCAGAAAAGAACATGAGGTGCAGCTAGAACTGAACATGGAGCGCATGGGGAGCAAAATAGTAGAATTTGTAAAAGCTTCTAAGTCCTATCCCAACAAACCCATTCTAGATAAGTTTGATTATAATTTCAACAGAGGAGAACGTATTGGAATTATCGGGAAAAACGGAACCGGAAAATCCACCTTCTTAAACATACTTTCGGGTAGGGACCAACCGGATAGTGGAAAAGTAATTGTTGGAGAGACCATAAAGTTTGGCTACTACACCCAGAAAGGTATCAAAATAAAAAAAGGCCAAAAGGTTATCGATGTTATTAGGGAATTTGGAGATTTTATTCCCTTGATGAAAGGAAAACAAATATCTGCTCAACAATTATTGGAACGATTTCTCTTTGACCGTAAAAAACAATACGACTTTGTAGATAAACTGAGTGGTGGTGAACGAAAACGTCTCTACCTGTGTACCATTTTAATTCAGAATCCTAATTTCTTAATTCTGGATGAGCCTACCAATGATTTAGACATTGTAACGCTTAATGTATTGGAAAGTTTTTTATTAGATTTTCAAGGTTGTCTCCTTGTGGTATCTCACGACCGGTATTTCATGGATAAAATTGTAGATCGCCTATTTGTTTTTAGAGGTGATGGTGTGGTTGAGGGTTTTCCAGGGAACTATTCCGACTTCCGTGCATACGAGGATAGTCAAGTGCTAGAAAAAAGGGAACAAAAAGAAAATACCGATACCGCTAAGACCACTTGGAAGAAAACAGAAACTACCAACAAACTCTCTTACAACGACCAGAAAGAATACAAACAACTAGAGCGGGACATAAAAAAATTGGAAACTAATAAAATTGAACTTCAAACCAAATTTACCGATTCCTCTTTATCTGGGGAAGAAATTGCTTCCCTATCCAGAGAACTTGGTGAACTATCCGATACCATTGACGGAAAAACAGAGCGTTGGTTTGAGCTTTCCGCCCAAATGGAAGGATAATTCTCAAAACCCACTTCCTTTAACATAGTAAAACTACGGTTAAACGACACCTTTTTTCGATAAGGTGTCTTTGGTGTGCGTGCCGTTTATCGTGTGAATTTTGCACTTTATCCGAACTTCTGTCAGACACCGATTAATATGGCTTGTTCGCCGAAACACTACCCTGTGAAATACTGTTGCTGC
>CAZDOW010000002.1:0-86731 GCA_964507115.1 uncultured Maribacter sp. | reverse complement strand
AGTGATGGATTTATATTGATTTGTGTTGAAATAAAATCAATTAAGAACCTATTTTCCGATACAGAAATTTGAAAAAATATTCCCCAAAAGATCATCCGTTGAGACACTACCCGTAATTTCACCTAAGTGGAACAATGCTTCCCTTATATCGATGGCCATAAGGTCGCTAGATAATTCCATATTCATCCCTTCTTTTACTTTTTGTATGGCTTCCAGGGCTTTTAACAAGGCATCGTAGTGGCGGTTGTTTGTTACAATGGTATCATTCTTGCCCAAGGCCCCGGCACTTGAAAGCGATAAAAGAGTCCTTTTTAAATCCTCAATTCCCTGTCCTGTTTTTGCGGAAATCAATTGTAGTCGAGCGTACTTATTATTTAGAACTGTTAATCGTTCTTCATCTACTTCGTCTATTTTATTAGCAATCAAAAGGATATTTTTATCAGGATATTTTTCCTGTAAAGATTTGATTTCTAATTCTTTGTTCTTTGAGGCTTCAAAAAGATAAATGGCCAATTGTGCCTGTTCAATTTTTTCAAAGGCCCTGGCTATTCCTATTTGTTCTACTTTATCCTTTGTCTCCCGCAATCCCGCCGTGTCTATGAACCTAAAATTGACGCCACCGATGGATATTTGATCTTCTACGGTATCCCTAGTAGTGCCTGGAATATCGCTAACTATGGCCCGTTCCTCATTTAAAATAGCATTTAGTAAAGTAGATTTACCTACGTTGGGTTCCCCTACAATGGCTATCGGAATACCGTTTTTAATGACATTTCCCAAGGCAAAGGAATCTATAAGGTTTTTGAGAACCTCCGTAATTTTTTGCAACAGCTGGTTAAACTGAGTTCTATCGGCAAATTCCACATCTTCTTGCGAAAAGTCCAACTCTAGCTCTATAAGAGAAGCGAAATTTAAAAGTTCTTGCCTTAAATCGTTGATTTTAGTGCTAAATCCGCCACGCATTTGTTGCATGGCAATTTGGTGCGCAGCTTCGCTATCGCTTGCAATCAAATCTGCCACAGCTTCCGCCTGACTTAAATCCATTTTACCGTTTAAAAAAGCACGCATCGTAAATTCTCCTGCCGAGGCCATACGACAGCCATTTCTCAAAAATAACTGAATAATTTGCTGTTGGATATAGGACGAACCATGACAGGATATCTCCACGACGTTTTCACCTGTATAGGAATGTGGATTTTTAAATACCGATACTAATACTTGATCAATATAGCGCTCTGATTCTCTTATATGACCTAAATGTATGGTATGGGTTTTTTGTTCGCTAAGGATTTTTCTCGTCGCTGACTGAAAATGCTTGGAAACCAGAGTTATGGCCTCGGTTCCTGAAATACGTATAACGGCAATGGCACCCGCTCCTGAGGGTGTTGCAAGGGCTATAATGGCATCGTTTTGAATCATCATACAAAAGTAAATAATATTCCTATAGTAAGGGTTATAGCTATGGCGATACACTGGGTTGTACGTTTTGGATAATTAAGTGCAATGGCACGGTTAACTATAAAGGAAAATACAATATGAATGGTTCAAGGTAAAGTGTCACCAAATGCTATTGAAACGCTAAATACTAAAATTAGAAATCTGAATGTGAAAATTACAGGTAACCATACAAAACTAGAAAACTACTGAAGAAGAAATAATCGAGAGAATTGTACAATTCATGTAACATTTTCACTATTTGTACGACGTATAAATAGGTATTCATCTTAAAATCAATCAAAAAATGGAAATAGTTAATCAAAACATCACAGTAAGGGAAGATCGTAATGTACTTGTCATTGCACATTTGTCACAATATTTAGATTTTGTAACCGGTTTTGGCGGCCTTGTTGTGCCTTTGGTGCTCTGGGTCACTATGAAGGATTCGGTTCATGGGATGGACGAACATGGTAAAGCCATACTCAACTTTCAATTCAGTTTAATTTTATACTTGATCATAGGTATTCCTGCAATTCTATTACTAGGACTGGGTATTGTTCTGTTGATTTTTGCAGGTATACTCTCCTTAGTTATGCCTCTTTTAAATGCAGTTAGAGCAAGTAATGGAGAAGCTCCCAGTTATTTTGGCACCATTCGATTTATATCCTAAAGGGTATTGAAATAAAAAAGGGAGCACTATAGTGCTCCCTTTTTTAATATTTATTCCAAAAATGATATTATCCGTTTAACATCACAGGCATTACAAGCATAGTAACGTTTTCACCTTCATCAAGTCCATCAATGGGCGTAAGTATTCCTGCTCTATTAGGTAAGCTCATTTCAAGGGAAACTTCGTCCGAGCCTAAATTATTGAGCATTTCGGTTAGAAATCTTGAATTGAATCCTATTTGCATGTCATCTCCTTGATAGGCACATGTTAATCTTTCTTCCGCTTTGTTTGAGTAATCGATGTCTTCCGCAGAAATATTAAGTTCCGCACCTGCTATTTTTAAACGTATCTGATGCGTCGTTTTATTAGAAAATATAGAGACTCTTCTTACAGAGCTCAAAAACTGATTCCTAGCTATCGTCAACTTGTTAGGGTTTTCTTTAGGAATAACAGCTTCGTAATTAGGATATTTTCCGTCAATCAATCGACATATCAATTCGGTGTCGTCAAATTTAAATTTGGCATTGCTCTCGTTGTACTCAATCAATACATCTGATTCACTTCCTGCTAATATTCCTTTTAATAGCGTAAGTGGCTTTTTCGGCATAATGAACTCCGCCACCTGAGATGCGGTAACATCTGTTCTTTGGTATTTGACTAGTTTGTGTGCGTCTGTAGCTACGAAAGTTAAATTTTCTGGTGAGAATTGAAAGAAAACACCGCTCATTACAGGTCTTAGGTCATCGTTACCGGCAGCAAAAATAGTCTTGGTTATAGCATTGGCTAAAATATCTCCTAACAATGTGGTTGCACTTGGGTTAGATAATTCAACTGCTTTAGGAAACTCTGCGCCATCTGCGTAGGCAAGTGCATATTTCCCATGGTTACTGCTTATTTCTACTGTATTGTTATCAGCCACAACAAACGTCAAAGGTTGTTCTGGAAAGGTTTTAAGTATTTCTAACAATAACCTGGCAGGAACGGCAATAACGCCCTCGTTATCCGAATCTACATTAAGTACCGAGCTCATTGTTGTTTCCAAATCCGACGCGGATACAGTAAGTTTATCCTTCTTAAGGTCGAACAGGAAATTGTCCAAAATAGGCAGGGTATTACTATTGTTAATGACACCACCTAAAATTTGTAGCTGCTTTAATAAGTACGTGCTGGATACTATAAATTTCATCTTTTATACTTTGATTTATTTCTTACTACGAGGTCTTGAAACTTTGAATTTATGGCTCTAGTTTAAGATTTACCTTCTCAAACAAAGATATTTGAATTGAAGTTTTATAGGAAACAAACTTATTAACAGCGGTTAAGCCTTTTTTTATACACCCAAACACCGTAATACCAACTTAATCTGATGAACTGGAAGTTTGACTTGAGTAGTTATCAACCACGTATGACTCCCAGATATTTTCAATTATGACTTATATACGCTTATTTTAAGATTCTTTTAGCAGTACTGAAGTAAGGGCGTTTTCTTGCTTTTAATTTATTCAAAAAACTCAATCATGATAGTATCTCTGTAATCCAAGCCCAAAAGGGTAGATGCACCACCCACCGTGTTTAGGTTGCTTCTGTAAATGGCAAGTTCTAAATTACCCGAAGAATTAAATAGTGCTAATAGTTCTCCATCACCTTTGCGTTGGTCTTTTTCCAAATCAAAATCGATGATGCCGCTATACATATTATGTATTGTTTTTATTTTTTTACTTCTAGCATGGAGCTCAAATTTCATATCCTTAACGTGGGTGTCGAATAGGCTTTTTTTAATATTGGTTACCACGTTTCCGTAATTGTCTATGTAGATAACACTGCCTATTATTTTCTTACCATCATCAGAAACCCTTGGCGAGAACTCTCTTAAATTCTTTAAATTTTCAAATTGCTTTCCAACAATTTCCAAGGTGCCACCGCGGGCTATATGGCAAGCTACTTGTATAAATACGTTCATAACGGGGAAAGATCCATGAATACGCTCAGGTATATTGATCTCTACCACTTTTTCTGGTTTCATTTCAGATGTAATTAGCCCTATAACACCCGTATTTGCGCTCACAAAATAATGCCCGTCTACCAAAACGGCAATATGTTTGTTCTCAGGGGTAGCTTCGGAATCTACACCTACAATGTGAATAGTCCCCCTTGGAAAGTTTTGATAAGAGTTTTGCAGGATATAGGCGCATTCCTGAATATTGAAAGGGGAGATGCCATGAGAAATATCAACAATCGTAACGTCTGGCAGCTCTGTATAAATAGAACCCTTGAGTACGCCAACAAAGTGGTCTTTAAGTCCAAAATCGGTCGTTAAGGTAATAATCGCCATTCCGCAATGTTGATATGTTTTTAGGTAAGCAAACTTAATTTTTACTTAAATTTGATGAACAAAATTAAACAAAAAAATAGCCAAGCGAAATTAAACCTTGCTTAGTTTACATCTTATTAAAAACTACTATTTGAACGAGCTAATATTAGAACTTACCGAGATTAGTCCTAGAGATTTTTTTGGACAGCAAAATGAACACATAGACCTTCTAAAAAAGTATTTTCCAAAACTTAAAATAGTAGCGAGGGGTAATAAAATAAAAGTTTACGGGGACGAGTCGCTTTTGGAGGAATTTGAGAAGCGTTTTGAAAAGCTAAAGGAACATTTTGTAAAATATAACAAATTGGATGAGAACAGCATAGAGCGGATGCTTATCAGCGATGTGAATAAACAAGTGGAGTCCTCTAAAAAGAGTGGGGAGACCCTTGTACACGGGGTAAGCGGTAGACTTATAAAAGCGCAGACCGCAAACCAGAGGCGTTTGGTAGATGCATCCAAAAAGAACGATATGGTTTTTGCTATTGGCCCTGCCGGTACTGGTAAGACCTATACTGGGGTAGCTTTAGCGGTAAAAGCACTTAAAGAAAAGCAAGTAAGAAAAATTATCCTTACAAGACCAGCTGTAGAGGCAGGAGAGAATTTAGGTTTTTTGCCGGGTGACCTTAAAGAAAAACTAGACCCCTATATGCAGCCGCTTTATGATGCATTAAGGGATATGATTAGTCCTGAAAAACTGACACATTATATAGAGACAGGCGTTATACAGGTAGCGCCGATGGCTTTTATGCGCGGAAGGACCTTGGATAATGCCTTTGTTATTTTGGACGAAGCCCAAAATACAACCCATGCACAAATGAAAATGTTTTTAACCCGTATGGGTAAGCATGCTAAATTCCTGATAACGGGAGACCCTGGACAGATAGATCTTCCACGTAGGACTATTTCTGGTTTAAAAGAAGCGTTATTAGTCTTACAAAACGTTGAGGGAATTGAAATTATTTATTTGGATGACAAAGACGTTATTAGGCATAAGCTTGTAAGAAAAGTGATTGATGCCTACAAAACCATAGAGCATCATAACTAATTGATACGATTTTTTTTTACACTACACTTTCTTTGTTTAACTACTTTTAATTGAGAATGAATACGATAATAGATACCAATTTTACTTTTCCTGGACAACAAAGTCTTTACAAAGGAAAAGTACGCGAGGTTTACGCTTTAGAGGATGATATTTTGGTCATGATAGCTACTGATCGCCTTTCCGCCTTTGATGTGGTTATGCCTAAAGGAATACCCTTTAAAGGACAGATTCTTAATCAAATAGCCACTAAAATGATGGCCGAAACATCGGATATTGTTCCTAATTGGTTAACGGCCACTCCAGACCCTAATGTTGCAGTGGGCCATGCCTGTGAGCCTTTTAAAGTTGAAATGGTGATTAGGGGCTATATGTCCGGTCATGCGGCACGCGAATACAAAGTAGGAAAGAGAGTCCTTTGTGGTGTAGCCATGCCAGAAGGTATGAAGGAGAATGATAAGTTTCCGAATCCTATAATCACTCCTGCAACTAAAGCAGAAATGGGTGATCATGATGAAGATATTTCAAAAGAGGACATTATTAAAAAGGGAATTGTTTCAAAAGAAGATTATGCGGTACTGGAAAAATACACCTATGCCCTTTTTAAAAGAGGAAGTGAGATTGCCGCTTCTAGAGGGTTGATTTTGGTGGATACGAAATATGAATTCGGGAAAACAACCGATGGTACGATTGTATTGATAGACGAAATTCATACTCCGGATTCATCTCGTTACTTTTATGCCGACGGTTATCAAGAACGTCAAGATAGCGGAGCGACTCAGAAACAGCTTTCCAAGGAGTTTGTAAGACAATGGTTAATTGCTAATGATTTTCAAGGTTTAGAGGGGCAAACAGTTCCGGAAATGACGGATGAATACATTATCTCGGTATCAAATAGATACATTGAATTATACGAAAAGATAACAGGGGAAAACTTTGTAAAAGCGAATACCGAAGATATTCAGGTGCGTATAGAAAAAAATGTGTTAGCTTTTTTGAGGTAATGTGGAATAGGCTGGTTATTGCTTTAATTTTTTCACGGCTTAAAAACGTGTCTTTTAAGTTAAAATTATTCAGATTGATTTGAATTATTAGGATTAATTCTATTTTAATATCTTAAAATGCATGCGATTTTGTCATTTATAATCTTTGGGATTATCAATTTTGTATTTTAAAATTGGCAAAAAGCTACGCAACCAAATTCCTATTTTCTTATCTAAGAATAAAACAACCTACCCATGAAAAATCTACGATTGATTACAAGTAGTTTGCTCCTAAGTCTTTTGATTTTATCTTGTGATGATGCAAGAAGTACCGAGGATTCTTTACTGAATACCATAGCCGAAAGCTCTGATGGTTCCGAAAGCTTCTCCACGGAATCAGGAAGTTCTACAACACCTAGCGGGAATGGAAATGGAAGTGAAGCCGGATTGGTTACTGCAGCAGAATGGAACGATTTGGATAACTGGACCTTTTGGAAAGACCTGTTAGAAACAGAAGAATTCACCAAAAAACCTAATTATTGGAATTTCCATAACCTGAATAGAATTTCTGTACAGGTTAAAACTGAGACAGGAGATCCTGTAAACGATAAGTCTGTAAGGTTAGAAAAGAATGGTACTGTGTTCTGGGAAACAAAGACCGATAATTTGGGAACTGCGGAACTGTTTGTAGGACTGCCCCAAGCGGTCTCCTCTGTGGCGGTTGAAGAGTATGTGTTGTTGGTAGATAATAAGGTGTTAAACACACCTATTAAAATGTTTAATCAAGGTGTTAATGAATTTGTTCTGGGAAGTGCGGGCTCTGCAGGCACCAAAGTGGAATTGGCTTTTATTGTAGATGCTACCGGTTCCATGTCAGATGAGCTAGAATTTCTTAAAGAAGATTTGTTAAATGTTATTTCAAAGGTAGAGCAGGAAACTCCTAGTCTTGATATCATGACATCCAGTGTTTTTTATAGGGATGTTGAGGATGACTACCTGGTAAAACATTCGGGATTTACGAGTAATGTTGAGACTACCCTAGAATTTATTAAAAAACAGAGTGCAGATGGTGGAGGAGACTTTCCGGAAGCAGTTCATACTGCTTTAAATACCGCGCTAACCGAATTGCAATGGTCTAATAGGGCTAGAACAAGAATAGCCTTCCTTCTTTTGGATGCGCCACCACATAATAATGCTATAGTAATAAGACAGCTTCAAGAAGCAATTGCAGAAGCAGCCAGAAAGGGTATAAAAATCATCCCGATTACTGCTAGCGGTATTGATAAGGAAACCGAGTACCTAATGCGTTCTTTCGCTATTACTACAAATGGTACTTATGTGTTTATTACCAATGACAGTGGTATTGGAAACGAGCATTTGGAAGCTAGTGTAGGAGAATATCAGGTAGAAAAACTCAACGACCTAATGGTGCGTTTAATCACCAAGTATTCAGAATAAACGGTAGCTAAGAAATCAGCAATCACTTAAGAAAACACCAACGGCAAGACCTCCTTCAGAGGTTTCCTTGTATTTGGAACTCATGTCCTTTGCGGTTTCCCACATGGTTTGCACGACCTTGTCCAACGGTACCTTGGCATCTTTTGGGTCTGATCCCAAAGCGAGTTCTGCGGCGTTAATCGCTTTAATTGCACCCATGGAATTGCGTTCTATACAGGGAATCTGTACCAGCCCACCAATAGGATCGCAGGTAAGTCCTAAATGATGTTCCATTGCTATTTCCGCAGCCATTAAAACTTGTTCCGGTGTACCGCCCAGCAGTTCGGTCAGGGCACCTGCCGCCATAGCGGAGGAAACTCCTATTTCGGCTTGGCATCCGCCCATGGCGGCAGATATTGTAGCTCCCTTTTTAAAGATGCTTCCGATTTCACCTGCTACGAGCAAAAATTGTTTGATATGTTCTATTGTACCCCCGTGATTTTCAATGACCATATAATACATTAGCACAGAAGGTATAACACCAGCACTGCCATTTGTAGGTGCGGTAACCACCCTTCCAAGAGACGCGTTGACTTCGTTGACGCTTAATGCAAAACAGCTTACCCATTGTAAAATTTGACGAAACTTTACTTCGGTCTGTCTTATGGTTGTTAGCCATTCCGCTGGATTGGAATAGGGTACATGGCCCTTTAAGCCTTTATGAATGTCATAGGCCCTTCTTTTTACATTAAGTCCTCCAGGTAGTTTGCCTTCTGTATGGCAACCGGTAAACATACATTCTAGCATGGTATCCCAAATACGTTGTATCTCTTTGTCTATTTCCGCATCGGTTCTAAGAGAGCGTTCGTTTTCTAGTACGATCTCTGAGATACTTTTTTGTGCTTGTTCACAAAACGCCAATAACTCAGTTCCTTTTTGAACTGGAAATGGAAAGGTGTTAAAAGCGTCAATTTTTTTCTTCGCATTTTTCCGCTCCTCAGTAACTACAAATCCACCACCAATGGAATAGTATGTTTTTGATTTCTTTTGTCCCGAGGCCAATAGCGCTTCAAATTTTAAGCCGTTGGCATGAAAAGGAAGAAATTTTCGATGAAAAATGATATTTGTATTTGGGTCGAAAGGGATTTCTTTCTGTTTGCCCAGTTTTAAGGTTTTATGCTCCTTAATATGTTGCACCAAAGGATGAATATCCTCGATAGGAATATATTCAGGATCTGCTCCGGATAATCCTAGCATGACCGCATAATCTGTTGCATGGCCTTTTCCTGTTAACGACAAAGAGCCATACATGTGCACTGTTACCCCTGTTATTTGTTCAAATAGTCCGTTTTTCTGTAATTCGGCTAACCATCTTTCGGCGGCGCGCCAAGGCCCCAAGGTATGCGAGCTAGAAGGGCCGACCCCTATTTTTAGCATATCAAAAATACTGATACATTCTATTTGTAACATATTGGTCAAAAATTGTTGTGCTAATTTACATAGAAGTTTAATGAGTTATGGGTTAAGTACTTCGATTATACTAAAATAAAATCACTCCCAATCGGAGACATCTAGTCTAAAAATCTCACGTACTTCAGTTTAAAAAATACTCGTTCATTTTCAAAAAATAACTTTAATTCAACCATAATGGATATTCTTCTGTCAATTACTTTTAACTTTTCTTCCATGGTACCTATGTACATACATAGTTGTGGAATCAAATCCTGTTGTTACCTCAAAAAATATTTGCCTTAGTTTAAACCTGAATATTGTTTAGTAGCCTTAAGATGTTCCATTTATTCAAAGGATTCCATTTTCCTAATTACAATTGTATATAGGGTATGATAACTCAATATTGTTTGGACCTATGTTATTATTGTTGCATGAAATAAACAGTAGTAATATCAGAATTATGAATGAATATTACTTCATGTCTAAATGATCTGATGATTTTTTCAGTTAATCTTTACTATAACATGTCATAAAAAGGTAGTAAAAGCTGTCAATTTTATCGATTTTATACTTAATAATTTTTAATATGATTGGTTGTGTATGGAAGTAATAGGTTGAATAGCAATCAAAAATGACATCCTGTCAGGTTACTATCCCTTGGCATATTGTTTGTCAATTACATTTTAGTTTAAAGAAATAAGCACTAATATTTAAAATATATACAATGAGTAAGATTATAGGAATAGATTTGGGTACTACAAACTCCTGTGTTTCCGTAATGGAAGGTAATGAGCCTGTAGTAATCCCTAATGCAGAAGGAAAAAGAACGACTCCTTCCGTGATTGCGTTTGTAGAAGGTGGTGAGATTAAAGTTGGGGATCCGGCCAAAAGACAGGCCGTAACCAATCCGTATAATACCATTTACTCCATTAAGCGTTTTATGGGGAATAAGTTCTCCGAGTCTAGTAAAGAGGCGAAGCGTGTGCCTTACAAGGTAGTAAAAGGGGATAATGATACACCAAGAGTAGATATCAACGGTCGTATGTATTCTCCACAAGAATTATCGGCAATGATTCTTCAGAAAATGAAGAAAACCGCTGAAGACTATTTAGGTCAGGATGTAACTAGAGCGGTGATTACGGTGCCAGCTTATTTTAACGATGCACAAAGACAAGCTACCAAGGAAGCTGGCGAAATTGCTGGACTTACTGTAGAACGTATCATTAACGAACCAACCGCTGCTTCTTTGGCATACGGAATGGATAAAAAGGATACGGACCAAAAAATTGTTGTTTTTGATTTTGGAGGTGGTACGCATGATGTTTCCATTTTGGAATTGGGTGATGGTGTCTTTGAAGTATTGTCTACAGATGGCGATACTCATTTAGGTGGTGACGACGTAGATCAAAAAATTATTGACTGGTTGGCAGATGAGTTCAAGAAAGACGAAAGTATTGATTTACGTGAGGATGCCATGGCATTACAGCGTTTGAGAGAAGCTGCTGAAAAGGCTAAAATAGAATTGTCATCTTCTGCACAAACTGAAATCAATTTGCCTTACGTTACGGCAACGGCTTCGGGACCAAAACACTTGGTGCGTACATTAACATTGGCGAAATTCAACCAATTGATAGACGATTTGGTTAAGAGAACGATAGCCCCTTGCCAGACTGCATTGAAAGCTGCTGGACTTTCTAAAAGTGATATCGATGAAATTATACTGGTTGGTGGTTCTACAAGGATTCCTGCCGTACAGGAAGCCGTAGAAAAATTCTTTGGTAAGAAACCTTCTAAAGGGGTTAACCCAGATGAGGTTGTTGCCGTAGGTGCCGCCATTCAAGGTGGTGTTTTAACCGGAGATGTTAAAGATGTACTTCTTTTAGACGTAACACCTTTATCTTTAGGAATAGAGACTATGGGAAGTGTAATGACTAAATTAATAGAGTCGAACACTACAATTCCAACGAAAAAATCACAAGTATTTTCAACAGCTGCTGATAATCAACCTTCTGTTGAGATTCATGTATTGCAGGGAGAAAGACCAATGGCAAACGACAATAAATCAATTGGACGTTTTCATTTGGACGGTATTCCGCCTTCAAAAAGAGGTACACCTCAAATTGAAGTAACCTTTGATATTGATGCAAACGGAATCATTAAGGTTTCGGCTACGGATAAAGCTACGAACAAGACACAAGATATTCGTATCGAAGCTTCTTCTGGTTTGACGGAAGAAGAAATCAAGAAAATGAAAGCAGAAGCGGAAGCAAATGCTGAATCTGATAAAAAAGCTAAGGAAACTGCCGATAAGTTGAACGAAGCGGATGGTATGATTTTCCAGACCGAAAAGCAATTGGAGGAGTTTGGTGATAAATTATCTGATGATAAGAAAAAGCCTATCGAAGATGCTTTAACAGAACTGAAAGCTGCTTACGAATCTAAAGATTTAGCCGTTATAACGCCAGCATTGGACAAAATAAACGAAGCTTGGAAAGTAGCTTCTGAAGAAATGTACAAAGCACAGGCAGGTGCACAGCAAGGCGAAGGTGCTCCGCAAGGGGAACCTACAGCAGAAGCAGCTCCAGAAGGAGACAACGTAGAAGACGTAGACTTCGAAGAAGTAAAGTAGCCCATTTTGGGTATCTCTATTGAGCTTAATTTAAGCTCGACAGAGGAATTAGACTTTGCGCAGAGAACGTAACTTCTTATGTATAGTTTAAAGAAAAAAGGGCTGGATTTATCCAGCCCTTTTATTTTGATGTTTATTTTGTTTTTAGCTTGAAACATTATAAAGTAACTTTGTGGTATGTTAAAATATGGTCTCTTCTTAGTACTAACTTTATTTTTAGGATGCTTTTGGCCAACAAATGCCCAAGAAATAGAATTATTTACATTGCCCGATTTTGATCTTAAGTATAAGGTGAAGACGTGTTTGGTTAGCACCAATTACGGCAAGGAAGAATATGCTTTTGATACCATTGGACGTTTGACCAAGGCTATTACAAGATTCAACGATTCAGATTATGACCTAGTTTCCTACACATATAAAAACGGAGAATTGAAAGAAAAGAGATCGGAATCATATCGAGATGATACCTTTGATCCAAGTACGTCTATTGCCCATTTTTATGAGTTAGATACCTTGAAATTTAGAAAGATAACAGAGAAAATTGTTTCTTATGAAAACGATTTTTTAGACCAATATACTTATGAATATGACAAAAAAGGAGATTTAGTGAAAATGACCCGAAATAATGACGAGGGCATAGATGAAACTTTGGTAGAATACAAAAAGTATAAGGGCGAGTACACCGTTAACTACTTCATTAATAATGTTCCGCTAAAATCTGTTCGGACATCAACAATTAAAAAAAAGAACGGGTCCATTCAAAAAGTAGTATTAATCAAAGAATTTTTACGGGGAGAAGCAAACAAGGCTTTTGAAGAGGTTTTTGATGCTTCAGGAAAATTATTAGCCCAACAAGAATTTGAATTTAGCAAAAAGGAGAAGACTTTTGCGCCTACAACCCGAACCACATATAGTTACGATGAGAATGATATGTTGGTGAAAGAAGTGGCCAAAGGTTTAAATACTACGAAGGAAAAGACCTATATCTATCAATATGATAATATAGAAAACGGTAACTGGGTAAAGCAGATTGTGGTTCCTGAGAATTCATATGTGACAAGGAAGATTACCTATTATGAAGTGAAGCCCCTAGAAAAGGAATGAGTTTTAAATGTTAATCTAAAGAAATTCACACAACTATTCACCTTATTTCAATGCACTAAATCGTTTTTTTTTCAGTTTTGGCCATTCTTCTGATAGTATGCCATAGCAACAAGAACTTCTTCTAAAACCATTCTTAACGACCATATCCTTTCTTAAGACACCTTCAAGATTTGCACCCAATTTTTCGACCGCTTTTCTCGAAGCTATATTTCTTTCGTCTATCCGAAATTCAACTTTTTCATACTGCAGTGTTTCAAAGGCATGTTTTAGCATTAGGTATTTTATTTGGTGGTTAAATCCTGTACCACGTACCTCTTTTGAAATCCATGTCCAACCGATATGTAGTACCTTGTTTTTACTATCTATATGCCCAAATCTAGTGCAGCCTACTACTTCATCTGTTATTTTATTATAAACTACAAAGGGAATAGCTTTGTGCATAGCAGCTTCTTTTAGAACGAACATGATATAGGCCTTTAGTTTTTCAATAGAAGATACGTCACTAGGGCCATAGCTATGCAAATCTATATGCATTGCAATAGGCCATAAAGCTTTCCAATGATTTGCTTTTAGCGGAACCAATTTTACTAGAGCATTTGCTAGAGTTATTTGCATAGGTATTAGGTCAAGGAATTAATAATATCTTTTTTTACTTCGTGTCCACCTTCAAAGTATATTTTTTCAATCGTACCCTGGAATAACCGTGCTGCTTTTTCCTCCTCCTCCTCTAATCTGCCCTTAGTAAGATAGGAGTCGGTAGTCCCAATAACCGTTATAATCTTTGTTTTGTTGACGTTGAGATGTTCAAAATCTAAAAGATTAAGCTCATTGGGTAGGCCACCCGCATATAGGATTAGTTTCTGGCATTTTATTTTTCGGTGAGCCACCCATCGTGTTGCGATAGAAACCCCTTGAGAAAAGCCAAAAACAATAAGTTTGCAGTGTTTTGGTATTGCTTCTGCCTCTAGTACCGTATCGATATATCTCAGTACGTTTTCGGTCTCTTGGTTCGTATTCTCCTTGGTTAGCCAACTAGCGCCTACATGGCGATAGGTATTGTTTAGATAATATTTAGAGGGCGCTTGGGGGGCAATGATATAGTTCTCCTCCGTATTTAGTTCATCAAAGTACTTTAGAAAATATCGACTTAAATAGCCAATGCCATGAAAAACAACCCATACATTTTTAGTTTTTGAACTTAATCTGTTTAAGGTGCTGTAACTATTTGTATTTGTGTAGGTGACTTCTTTTGTGGTACTATTCATTTGGATGGGATAAGGTCCGTTGCTTTTCTATTCCTTAATTTTACAAAAAAAAGATGAACGAGCACAAAGAAAAGATTCTAAAGATTTGTAACGCTTCCAGCAAAAACACCTTAATGGAGACGCTAGAAATTGAATACGTGGATGTAGGGGAAGACTTTTTAATAGGTAGAATGCCTGTATCGCCAAAAGTGCATCAACCAGATGGGGTTTTGCATGGAGGGGCGATTGTAGCTCTTGCCGAAAGTGTAGGAAGTGCTGCCTCCTATATATTTTTGGATGCTCAACACTTTATGGTAAGAGGAATTGAAATATCTGCGAATCATGTAAAAAGTACCGTTGAAGGTTATGTCTTTGCTAAAGCAACGTTTATCCACAAGGGTAGGACTACGCAAGTTTGGGATATTAGAATTACAGATGAGGCGGATCAATTAATATCCGCTTGTAAACTAACAACAATAGCATTACCAAGAAAATAGCATGCTTTCCACAATTTTTGACCGTACTAAAAAACATTTAGAAAATGAACTTCCGTTTGTGTTATATAGCAAACCTGGAGAACGGGTTTTAAATGCTGTTTTTCAAATGGACGATGCCGTGCATAAAGTATCTGATTATACAGAACAAGGTTTTCTGTTTGCTCCTTTTTTAGAAAATGAAACAGCTATACTTTTAAAAGCGGAAAAGGTTCATAAAGTTCCGTTGAATGTTGCTCCAGGGACTACAGTTTTTTCAAATAATGATACGCAGAGCGATTTAAAGGAACAGTCACGTTATCTAGCGTTAGTAGAAAAAGCGATTTCTGAAATTAAGGATGGTCATTTTAAAAAGGTGGTATTGTCGAGGTTTTTGGAGGTAAAGGTTTCTAAACCTGTTCTTATTATGTTTCAAGAACTTTTGGACACCTATCCCAATGCGTTTTGCTACCTCTGGTACCATCCTAAGATTGGAATGTGGTTGGGTGCTACACCCGAAATTTTAATAAAGTCCAAAGGATTGGGATTTACAACAATGGCCTTGGCCGGGACACAAAACCAACTAGGGTTGCAAGAGTACCCTAGTTGGTCTAAAAAGGAACTGGAGGAACAGCAATTGGTTACTGATTATATAGAGGAGGTACTAAAAAATCGGGCTAGAGAAGTTCAAGTTGCCAATGTAGAAACGATTAAGGCGGGACATTTATGGCACCTAAGGACCAAGATTACAGGAACATTTTCCAAAGGAGCATTTAAAGATCTTTTGACAGCTTTACATCCTACACCTGCGGTTTGTGGTTTGTCTTTGCCAGATGCCATGCGTTTTATTCTACAAAATGAGCAGTATGAGCGTAGATTCTATACCGGTTTTTTAGGAGAGTTAAATTTAAGAGAGGAGAGACAACGTAATAAAAACAGGAGAAACCAGGAAAATAGTGCTTACAGGTCCGTTGCTCGTGGTTCCGAACTTTTTGTAAACCTTCGTTGCGCACAGTTGGTAAAGGATAAGGCAATAGTGTATGTTGGTGGGGGTATCACGGCAGATTCAAATGCTCGGAAGGAATGGTTGGAAACCCAGAGTAAAGCCCAAACAATGTTGCGCATACTTTCTACTTAGTAAAGTTACAATTGGGTTAAGAAATTTGCAGGTTGTATTTTTGTAGGGCATGAAGTATTCTTCTATTCCCTTAGCGCAAACTATAGTAGCACAATGTAAAGAAAACCATATTTCCAATATTGTGATTTCTCCGGGCTCCAGAAATGCTCCTTTAACTATTTCTTTTACAGAGGATTCCTTTTTTACATGCTACAGTATCGTTGATGAACGCTGTGCTGCCTTTTTTGCCTTAGGTATTGCGCTACGTATTGGACAGCCAGTTGCTGTCCTCTGCACATCTGGTAGTGCACTATTAAATTATTATCCAGCCGTAGCTGAAGCTTTTTATAGTGAAATTCCCTTGGTTGTTATTTCTGCGGATAGACCGTCCTATAAAATAGATATTGGCGACGGACAGACTATACGTCAAGACAATGTCTTCAATCGCCATATTGGTTATAATGCCAACTTAAAACAGGATGTCTCACACGCTACCGATAGGATTATCCGATATAGGCCTGAGTGGATTGCAGGTAAGGATATAACAAAAGTACAAGAAGAAGTCCAGAATTTTAATGATTTAGAAATTCAAAGAGCACTGCAAATAGCTAGTGATTCATCACTACCTATTCATATCAATGTTCCTTTTGAGGAGCCTCTTTATGATTTTACATCTGCTACTACTTTGTTAGCTAATAGTTCTTTATCACTTAAGCAAAAGGAGGAACACCCTTCCTTGGAGAGTATAAAAAAAACATGGCGAATCGCAAAGCGGAAAATGGTTCTTGTTGGAGTCAATGGTCTTGGTATTGTGGAACAGCTTTTGCTGGATAAACTTGCAAACGACCCATCTGTACTTGTATTAACTGAGACAACATCTAACATACATCATCCTAATTTTTTCAATAGTATAGATGCCTTGGTAGCTCCTATAGAGCTATCTAAGAATAAGGAGGGACTCTTTAAAGAATTACGCCCTGAAGTCCTACTCACGTTTGGTGGACTTATTGTTTCTAAAAAAATAAAAGCCTTTTTAAGACACTATACCCCGGAACATCACTGGCATATTGGCGAGAAGAGGGCAAACGATACATTTTATTGCTTAAAAGAACACTTGAAGGTTCCTATAAATACAGTTTTACGGGAGTTTTATGAGTCTGGAGAAACAGTCCAAAGCACCTATTTTGATACTTGGAATACCGTTAAATTACAGCACATAAAAAAAAGGGAAGCTTATTTAGAGCAAATTCCTTTCAGTGATTTTTCTGTATTCGATACTATTTTGGATGCTATCCCGGAAAAATATCAATTGCATCTGGCTAATAGCTCTACCATTAGGTATGCCCAATTGTTTGAAATAAAGGAATCTATTAAAGTATTTTGCAATCGCGGTACAAGTGGAATAGATGGAAGTACTTCCACAGCGATAGGTGCGTCTCAATACGAAGAAGAACCTACAATTTTGGTTACAGGAGACCTGAGTTTTTTTTATGATAGTAATGGATTATGGAACAACTACATACGAAGTGATTTTAGGATAATTCTAATTAATAATAGTGGCGGCGGTATTTTTAGAATATTGCCAGGCAAAGAGGATTCTGAAAATTTTGAACGATTTTTTGAGACTAAGCACGGGTTAAATGCTTCTGCCCTTTGTAGTATGTTCGGTTTGGATTACCAAACAGCCCATGATGATGAATCCTTACAGAAAGGATTATCTGATTTTTTTGATACTTCTCAAAAATCCAAACTACTTGAAATTCAAACCCCTAGATTATTAAATAATAAAATTTTGATGAAGTACTTTCATTTTATATCTTAGATGTCAATTAACTATTAACTATTAATTTAAAACACTAAAAGGTTATGAGTAAAAGAGATGAATTAATTGAAAAATACGCAGCGGACATCAAGGATAAGTTTGGGGAAAGTGCAGATATGGATTTGCTAACCAAAGTTACCGTAGGTTTGGGTCCATCTATCTATAACTTGGATGCTTCTAAAGTTTCAGGTGGAGATGATAAGGAATTGGAAACAGTTAAGAACAACTACCTGATTAAAAAATTAGGCATGTCAGATAGTCCTAAGCTTATGGAGGCTGTTAAAAGTGTCTTGGATAAGTATGGCTCATCAAACAAGAACAAGCACAGAGCAGTTGTATACTATATGTTGTGTAAGCATTTCAACAAGGCTTCTGCCTATTAAGAAATAAATATGATTAAGAAGAAAGGCCGTTTCAATGAAACGGCCTTTCTTGTTTTTAGAAATAACTTGGAGTCAAGAAAGTGATCTTGCGGAATTTATAATGTAATTTTGTAGCATGATTGAGTTAGGGAGAAAAAATAGTTTAGAAATCCTTAGGGATACGAGCGTAGGGCTTTTTTTAGGTGATGAAGAAGACAACGATGTATTGTTGCCCAATAAATACGTTCCAGAAGGATATGAAATAGGACAGAAAATTGAGGTTTTTTGTTATTTGGATTATGATGAAAGACCTGTTGCTACTACATTAGAGCCTTATATAATGTTAGGGGAATTCCGATTGCTACAAGTTGCGGAGATAAACGAATATGGCGCTTTTATGCAATGGGGATTGGAAAAACATCTTTTGGTTCCATTTAGAGAGCAGCGAGAGAAGATGAAAGAAGGTCAGTGGTATGTAGTTCACTGTTATTTGGATCAACGTTCTGGCCGACTTGTGGCCTCTAATAAATTAGATAAATTTCTAAGTAACGACAGTCTGGAATTAAGGGAATGGGATGAAGTTGATTTAGTGGTGACAAGACAAACCGATTTGGGCTGGGAAGTTATTGTGAATGAAAAACATAAAGGTCTGGTGTATTTTAATGAGGTTTTTAAAACCATTAATATTGGCGATGTTATTCCTGGATGCATAAAAACGATTAGAAAGGATAATAAAATTGATATTTCTTTACAGCCTCTGGGTAGTAGGGTATTGGAGCCTGCTGCAAATAAAATTTTTAGTATTATAAAGGAAAATGGAGGTTTTTTAGGACTTCATGATAAATCGAATCCTGAAGAAATAAGGGATATCATGCAGATGAGTAAGAAAACGTTCAAAAAAGGTCTAGGAACGCTGTATAAGGCTAAAAAAATACAGTTAGAAAAAGATGGGGTTCGTTTGGCAGAGGATTAGAGCGAAGAATGTTATAGCCCTTAAACTGTTGTATTTCAGTTTTATGGCTAATAAATCATATCGTTTTTTATTGGTGTAGTCCTCGATAACCACTACTTTTGATTAAAATGTTTGAAGGTTTATCTTTTGAATTAATTTTTTACCTACATTTAGCTGGGTTAGTCCTAAAAAAAAGCTACAAATGCCGTTTATAGAAGAGAGTGATTTACTGGAGCTCCACAAAGACATTGATAAATCTCAAATTATCAATGAACGTCTATTGGATCAAATTAAGTTTAAGAACAAGGAACTAAAAAAAAGTAAGATACAGCGGAATGTTTTTGCGGGTATTACAGCTTTTTTTTTAATAGGAGGTTTAACTTTTGGTTCATTGGCTGCAGGTTGGAGTATGTCTAATAGTTACGAAAGAGAGAATAATAACTTATTGGTCTCTATCGATAGTTTGGATGCTTTTAAAAATAGGCTAGATAACCTTAAGGTACAAAATGAGGAGTTGAGTTTGGTAAAGGAATTCTATCTTGCCAAGGAGTTTTTGGAAAAAGAAAAAATTTACTCGGTTCAAGTAAAGTCCTTTGTTGATAATAATGTAACTCTTGCTTCTGAAGCGTTAACCAATACTTTATTCGTAAAAACGAATCCTTTTTATTCCTACTCCCTAGGAAATTTTGAAACTTTAGCAGAAGCCCAATCCTTCAGAAAACAACTTGTAGCATTAGGTTTTGACGATGCTTTTGTAGCTTCCTACAAGGAAGGGAAGCGTATCCAAATAGAAGATCCATATTAGTGATTAGAGTAAAAGCTTGGATTAATGCTGCTAGGCCTAGAACCTTACCGCTGTCCGTTTCGGGTATCTTAGTCGGAACAGGTCTTGCCAGTCTATATGTAGATATAGATTATATCATTTTTACTCTCGCTATCCTAACTACCGTAGGTTTTCAAGTCACATCCAATTTTGCCAATGATTACGGCGATGGTGTAAAGGGAACTGATAACGATAACAGAATAGGTCCCAAAAGAGCACTTCAAAGCGGATTACTGAGTCGGAAGGCGCTTAAAAGGGGTATCATATATTCTGTGCTTTTGGATATTTGTTTAGTCATTGCATTATTGTACGCTGCTTTTGGACGGGATAATCTATTTCTTTCCTTTTTATTTCTGGTGCTGGGAGCTTTAAGTATATGGGCAGCAATCAAATACACAGTTGGGAATAATGCCTACGGCTACAATGGTCTAGGGGATATTTTTGTTTTTGTATTCTTTGGTTTGGTAGGCGTGTTGGGTAGCATGTTTCTTTTCATTAAAACAATACCTCTGTCCTCCTTGTTACCAGCAATCAGTATAGGTCTGTTAAGTGTTGGAGTGCTTAACCTAAATAATTTGAGGGATGTAGTTTCTGATAAACAAGCAGGGAAAAATACGGTTGTAGTAAAATTGGGTTTTAAAAGGGGAAAAGAGTATCATACCGTATTAATACTCCTAGCTTTTTTAAGCATGTGTTTCTTTACAGTTATTAATTATGAGCACGGTATACAGGTACTTTGTCTTATCGCATTTGCACCTATTTTTGTACATCTACAATTTGTAAGAAAAACCACAAGTGCAAAATTACTGGATCCAGAACTTAAAAAACTAGCCTTAAGTACCTTCCTTATGGCAGTCATATTTTATTTTAGTTATCTTTATTTTTTGTAATTTTGAGTATTAACCATCTAAACCACTACGAACTTTGGAGCAGGCTATTAAAATACTTATTGTAGAAGACAATGTGATTATTGCTGACGACATGCAGTCTATGTTGGAGGAAATTGGTTACGAGATTGTTGACAATGTTATTGTTTACGAGCAGGCTGTTGAAGTTTTGAAAACGAAGCAGGTAGATTTGGTTCTTATCGATATTATCTTGGCTTCCGATAAAACGGGAATTGATTTAGGGAAGCATATCCGCGAGAATTATGACATTCCTTTTATTTTCGTGACTTCTAACTCGGATAGGGCTACTGTAGAAAATGCAAAGACGGTTAAACCGAATGGCTATTTGGTAAAGCCTTTTGAGCAGCAGGATCTCTACACATCTATAGAAATTGCATTATCTAATTTTATATACGGAAAGCAAACTGCTGGCGGTGATTCAAAGGCTGTCAGCGATAACGACGATAATGTTGTTATGTCTAATTCTATATTAAAGGATTCGATTTTTGTTAAGAAACAGCATTTATACTATCGGATACAGTTTGGTGACATTCAATTTATAAAAGCAGACAACGTTTATTTAGAGGTAAACACCGTAGATAAGAAATTTTTGGTTAGATCTCCGTTAAAGGATTATTTAGAAAAACTTCCCAGGAATAAATTCTACAGGGCGCATAAATCATATATTGTAAATGTGGATCATATTGACGCTATCAATTCTAAGGATATTATGATTAACAATACATTAATTCCAATCTCTAAAGATTTTAAGGAATTTATTATTTCTGCCATGAACTCTTAGTAGTTTTCAATTTTTTATTTTTTTTGTCTGGTGACTATCTAAAGTTGGAAATCACTTCTTAGTCTTTACAGTGTAGTTTGCTGTATATCAATATAGTGTTTGTATAAAAACATAATTCGCATGTTGGATATCTTCACAACAAAATTTAATACTTACACAACAATAACGTAAATATGCTATCCCTATGTGATATTTTTGTTTAGGTGAGTAAACCGAGTATTTTAGTAATGTCCTTTGCGTTTGATATTATATCATAATTGATTGGAATGGTATGATTTAGCTCTTTGAAGCGGCTTAAGAGCATGAAGTCAAATTGAGCTTTAGAATCCGAGTAGTAAGGAGTTGTTTTTTAGATCTGTTTTTAAAAGCAAGATTTCATCTTTAACCGTCGTTTTACGTCACAACAAAAAAATAGCAAAATCAAGGATTATCGTTATGTTTGATTCTGTGTAGTATATGATATGAAAAGACATTTTTATTTGAGAACAATTACAACTGTATTTTCCCTTCTGTTTCTTTGTACCCTAAATGCTCAGGATTCTTTATCACAACAAGACGATGACTATTTTGAAGACTTTAAAGAACGCCCTGGATCTAAAGAGCGTTCTATTTTCTTTTTTCAAACGCAAAACCGTTACAATAAAAATTCAGCTTATGACTGGTTAGATTCCGTTAACGTTTACCTTAATACCTCCCAAAAAGTTAGAGATACCATTGCAGTTGTGGATTATCAGCTTATCCAATCCCAGATTTATCATGATTTAGGAGATTATGAAAAAAGTTTAGCCATTGCAAAAGGTCTGTATGATCAATTACAAGATTTTGATTTGATAACCAAGACTATAATCTTGGAATTGATGGATACCAACTATTCCAAACTGGAACTGTACGATAGTCAGTTTGAAATACGTAGAAAAAAAAGGGAATTGGGACTTACCCGAAACATCACCTTTTACGACATCTATTCCAATTTAGGACAGTATAGACCAGCTATGAAGGATTATATAGCTGAGGAGAAAAAATTTATAGACGATGGCGATTTTTATGGAAAGGCTGTCTATAACAATAACGTGGGAAATTATTTAAGGCTAGACAAATCCGTACCTACTGCATTGACTTATTTCAAAAAAGCTAGGGCATTACTAGACGTTTATTTCAGTGATATTCTTAGTGCAAGGACTGACCAGCAACTCTTAGATGCTAATTTACTTAAAGGCGAAATTTTAGGAAATATCGGAAAGTGCCATGTTTTACAGAAGGAATATAAAAAGGCCATTCCTTTTTTGGAGGAGAGTGTGGAGACGATAAACGCGTACAATAAGGGAAAATTCTCATCAGATTTTATTGAGAATTCTTTAGAACTGACAGAATGCTACCTGCAGCTCAACGATTTCTCCAAAGCTACCGATTACTTAAGTCAAATTGACAACCCTATAAAAGCTGTAAATATTCTTAAGAAAAATAGGCTATACGCTGCATACTATGATAAAACAGGTGACTATAAGTCTTCTACCACGTATTTAAAGCGAAACATTAGAATCAGAGATTCCATAGATCAAAAGGATTCCAATATAAAAAATCAGCAACTTACAGCAGTTTTGAGCCAGGATCTGGAAAATTCCAGAAACATGTTAGAAGAGCAAAAGTTGGAATTGGAGAAATCCAGAATAGACATCATGGAAAAGGATAAGAACATAAGCCTTGTTTTTATTTCATTGGTATTTACTTTACTTGGTTTTGCCGGACTTGTTTATGCATATCTTAAGAGTATAAAGAACCAACGGCTTATTGCCGAGCAAAAACATATTATTGAAAATTCGTTAGTAGAGAAGGATTCTTTGCTGAAAGAGATACATCACCGAGTGAAAAATAATTTACAGATGGTATCTAGCTTACTTAGCCTGCAGACTAAAAACACAAGGAGCAAGGCAGCAATTGCTGCTCTGGAAGAAGGGAAGAGTAGGGTAAAGGCTATGGCGTTGATACATCAGAAATTATATCAGAATGATGATTTGTCGGTGATTGAAATGCAGGGATATATAGAGAGCCTTATTAATAGTGTACAATCAGTATATAAAAAAGGAGGGCACAATATTAATATAACAATAGACGCAGAAGGGGTAGAATTAGACATTGATAGAGCTATTCCTTTCGGATTGATTTTGAACGAACTGGTTTCCAATTCATTCAAATATGCATTTCCAAATGATGAGGATGATGGAAAAATCTACATTCATATTAGAAAAATTTCAGGTCAAGAAGGATTCTTTGAATATACGGACAATGGCGTGGGTCTTCCAGAGGATACGGAGGAAAGAGCTAATTCCTCCATGGGCATACGATTAATGAACAGATTGGCAAATCAGTTACAAACAAATTTGAATACAGATAGAACCACCGATGGGGTTCGTTTTTGGTTCAATTTTAAATAACGATTATTTCACAGCACTCTTCAATACTACTTTGTGTAAAAGTTTTGGAAAAAAGCGCTTAAGGTAGATGGCGAATCTTTCTTTTCCACCAATATAGACTTCAAATTTCTTTTGCTCCATGGCACGCACAATTTTCTGTGCACATTCCTGAGCTGTAATTCCGTTGGCGGTAGCCTCATCCTGTTTTTGTTGCGCACTCCCATCACCAGTTAAGGCATTCTTGGCAACATTGGTTTGAATGAAACCAGGGCAAATAAGGGTAACATCAATATTGTCTTTTTCATGTTCCATTCGTAGTACATCAAAGAAGCCATGTAGGGCGTGTTTGGCTCCACAATAACCGGAACGATAAGGTGATCCAAATTTCCCCATTAGGCTCGTTATAGTGACGAAATGCCCTTGTTTTTGTTGTGCAAAATACGGCAATAATGATTTTGTTAACTGTATAGTACCCAGATAGTTAATATCTATCATTTTCTTGTAAACTTCAAAATTGGTTTCTGTAATAAGGGAACGTTGACTTATACCTCCATTATTGATTAAAACATCTATTTTTCCGTATTTGCTAATGGCCGTTTCGGCCTTTTCTGGAAGGGTGTCAAAATGTGAAAGGTCTAGCGGTAAAATTGCTATTTTCTCTGGAAATGAACAATTGGATTTAACACGTTGTAGTTCGTTTTCCCTCCTTGCAGAGAGGATTAGTTTAGTGCCGTTCTTATTGAGTTCGTAAGCTAGTGCTTCTCCAATTCCAGAAGATGCACCTGTAATCCAAACAACTTTTTCGCTCATACTATCTATCTATTTCTTTTTAAGACTCAAAATATACTTAAATTTATGCGGTTGTATGAAAGCAAGTTATAAAAAGTACATTTTAAATTTTAAAAGCCCTAGTGGAACCTCCCGCGGAATTTTGAGAACTAAGGAGACTTGGTTCCTTATACTTGAGGAAAATGGTTGTTTTGGGATTGGAGAATGCGGACTTTTTAAGGGTTTAAGTTATGATGATGTGCCAAATTATGAAGAGCGGCTTAAATGGCTGGTTTCTAAAATTAATATGGGTAAAGAAAGACTACTACAATCGCTAGATAAGTATCCCAGTATTCAGTTTGGATTGGAGCAGGCTTTATTGTCCTTAGCTTCTAATAATCCGTTCGAACTATTTCCCTCTTCGTTCACGAAACGTGAGTATCCTGTTGCTATAAACGGGCTTATTTGGATGGGCGATAAGGGGTTTATGTACGAACAGATCGAGCGAAAACTTGAGGAAGGTTTTAGTTGTATTAAAATGAAAATCGGTGCTATTGATTTTGACGCCGAAATAGATTTGTTAAAATCCATTAGAAAAAAATACGATAAGCGAAAAATTGAACTTCGGGTAGATGCCAACGGTGCATTTTCTCCTAAGGAAGCTTTAGATAAGCTTAACATCCTTGCTCAATTAGATTTACACTCTATAGAGCAACCTATTAGGCAAAGGCAGTGGAGCCAGATGAAAACCTTATGCAAGGAGACACCACTACCTATAGCTTTGGATGAAGAGTTGATTGGAATTACCAAAATTGCGGAAAAGGAAGAATTATTACGTACCATTCAACCGCAGTATATTATTCTAAAACCAAGTTTAGTAGGTGGTTTTCATGGGAGTGAGGAGTGGATTTCATTGGCCAAGAAGTATAGTATTGGATGGTGGGTAACAAGTGCATTGGAGAGTAATGTAGGCTTAAATGCCATTGCGCAATGGACGGCCACTTTAGAAAATTCCTTACCACAAGGTTTGGGTACCGGTTCCTTGTTTACAAATAATTTTGATAGTCCGCTAACGGTAACTAACGGGGGCATTTATTACAGTCAGGCTAAAAATTGGCAAGAACATTTAATAAGGGATTTATGTATATAGAGCAGGCATATAAAGGGCTAAGTGAAAGTTGGCGATATGTAATTGGAATACTAATTGTTTTTTTTGGTTGGCAAATACTTGGGGGAATTCCGCTTATAGTGGCATTGGTGGTGAAAACTGGTTCAATGTCAATCATGCTAACTTCGAATGGTGATATGGGTATTCTATCCAATGCCTTGGGCTCCAACACTTTTTTATTTTACATGCTATTGTCTTTCGCTATCGGACTTTTGTTCCTTTTTCTATTCGTAAAATTTGTGCACAAACAGAGCATATCATCTTTAACTACTTCCAGAATAAAAACCGATTGGTCCCGAGTTCTGTTTGCTTTTGTACTATGGGCTTTTATAACTGTGCTTTTTCTCTTCTTAGGCATGTATATATCCCCAGAGGACTTTGAATATAATTTCAATTTAGAGCCTTTTTTGATTTTGGCTGTTATAGCAATTATTATGATTCCTATACAGACCAGTATGGAAGAATACTTTATAAGAGGGTATATGATGCAGGGTTTGGGTATTGCTGCTAAAAACAGATGGTTTCCTTTACTTTTCACTTCCTTACTTTTTGGGCTTCTGCACATGTTTAATCCCGAAGTCGAAAAAATAGGGTACGGTATTTTGGTTTATTACATAGGTACGGGTTTGTTTTTGGGTATCATTACGCTCATGGACGAAGGCTTGGAATTGGCACTAGGATTTCATGCAGCCAATAACCTTGTTGCTGCACTTTTGATTACCGCAGATTGGACTGCATTCCAGACAAATTCGGTGTACCGGGATGTTTCTGATCCGGTTCTAGGCTGGGATATTTTAATTAGCCTTTTTGTGGTGTTTCCAATATTGCTTTTTATTTTTTCTCAAATGTATGGATGGAAAGATTGGAAAGAAAAACTTACAGGAAAGGTACTCTCTGAGGATGATTTTAAAGCTAAATATCTGGAATAAGTGGTTAAAATCAAACTACATCCCCAATTTCAATTAAACGGAAGTTCTTATACTAAGGAGCAGCTTAAGGAGCAGGCGTATAATTTTGTAAAGGAGGGGAAGGGATATGAGGCCAATGTTGGTGAGTTTCTATTGGATTGGTTATCCCCATCTGTGGTTCTTGCTATTAGTACTTCTGGATCTACAGGAACACCAAAACAGATTACGATTCATAAGACGCACATGGTAAATTCCGCTTTAGCAACCGGCAGTTTTTTTGGACTACATGCTGGCGATACGGCTCTAAATTGCTTACCTACTGAATATATAGCTGGAAAAATGATGTTGGTGCGAGCCATGGTTTTGGGGCTGCATATAACATGTATTCCACCTGTATCTAATCCATTGGGTGAACATACTACGTCATATGATTTTGCTGCTATGGTGCCTTTTCAGCTTAGAAATTCGATGAAGGGCATAAATGCTATACGTACATTGATTGTGGGTGGTGCTCCTTTTTCTAAGGATTTAAAAGAGCTTATCAAAAATAAGTCAACTACGATTTATGAAACTTATGGTATGACGGAAACGATTACCCATATTGCCGTAAAACAAATCAATCATTTGCCGGAGGTTATTTCTAGTGAAACAGAAGACGTATTTATGACCATGGCAAATGTTACTTTAACTATTGATAATAGAGACTGTTTAGTAATAAATGCGCCCATGGTTTCTAATCATCAAATTGTTACGAACGATATTGTTGATTTAATTTCAGATACTCAGTTCAAATGGGTTGGTAGATATGACAATGTCATAAACTCTGGAGGAATAAAATTAATTCCTGAACAAATTGAATCTATTCTTTCCAAAAGCATTACGAATAGATTTTTCGTTGCTGGTGTGCCGGATGTAGCATTAGGTGAGAAATTGACTCTTTTTGTGGAGGGCAATTTGGATGTGCAAATGATGAGTCAGAAAATTCATGGTTTAGGGGCCCTTCAGAAATTTGAAATTCCCAAGGATATTATTACAGTACCCATTTTTGCAGAAACTAAAAACGGTAAAATAAACCGCTTGGCTACTTTGAAAAAAGTGATAGGGTAGTTCTTTTTCCTTTTTTAATTTATCGGTTTACAAAAACCTTTTTCCTTTTATTTGTTTGGTCCGTAACTAGATAGATTTCTTCTTAGAAATATTAGTAATACCTTCTTTGCCTACCATTATAATTTTGTATTTTCATTGCTTAATTAAAATTGATATGAAAAAATTTTTACGCATTTCTTTGGTGTTATTATGCATGAACCTTAGTGGCCAACAAATTTTGTCTGAACAGGAACGTGCAGTGGTGGTGGATGAAATTCTAGCGGATCGTTTTAATAATCTGTTACCAGAATTGATGGATGCCTCTGAACTGGATATGTGGGTTGTTATTTCTAGGGAATATAATGAAGATCCTGTATTACGAACTATGTTGCCTTCAACATGGTTAAATGCTAGAAGACGAACTATTCTTTTATTTTATAGAAATAAAGCTGAAAATACGATCGAAAAATTGGCTGTTGCCCGTTACAATGTTGGAAAAAATATAAAATCAGCTTGGAACAAGGAGGAAGAGCCAGACCAATGGAAAAGATTAATGCAGCTAATAGCGGAACGGAATCCAGCTAAAATAGGCCTGAATTTTTCAAAGGATCACAACATAGCGGATGGTTTGGACAAAACAGATTATGATGCCTTTATGGAAAATCTTCCTAAAAAAATGCATTCAAAAGTGGTTTCCGCGCAACAACTAGCGGTCAGGTGGATAGAAACCAGAACTAATAGGGAGATGATCATCTTTAATCAGTTGGTGGATGTTACCCATGATATTATCGCAGAAGCATTTTCTGAAAAAGTTATTACGCCTGGGGTTACCAAAACTACCGATGTGGTGTGGTGGATGCGTCAAAAAGTTACGGATATGGGATTGGAAACATGGTTTCATCCCACTGTAGATGTGCAGCGTACCAGTAACGAAAATGATGCTAATTTTTACTCTTTTGCAGATAAACCAGATGAGATGATTATTATGCCTGGAGACTTGTTGCACTGCGATTTCGGAATTACCTATTTGAGATTGAACACGGATTGTCAAGAACTAGCCTATGTGCTTAGACCAGAGGAAACGGAAGCACCAAGTTATTTGGTGAATGCCCTTTTAGACGGCAATAGAGTACAAGATTTCTTAACCGATAATATGAAAAAGGGTAGGGTAGGAAACGAGATTCTTTTGACGGCATTAGAAGAAGCCAAGGAAGTTGGATTAAGACCTTCAATTTATACACATCCTTTAGGTACTTATGGCCATTCTGCAGGAACTACTATTGGTATGTGGGATGCGCAAGGTGGACTTCGGAAAGACGATGCGGATAATTGGCCTTTGAATTTTAATACAGTGTACGCTATAGAACTAAATACAACTGTTACCATTCCCGAGTGGAAAAAGGATATTCGTATTATGTTAGAGGAGGCTGGTTTTTATGGAGAGGATGGCTTTAGGTATGTAAATGGTCGCCAAACCGACTTGCTGTTGGTTCCAAGAGTTAAAAATCATCAAGGGAATTAAACTGAAGATATATTGATACGATTTGCCTCATTATTCCTATTTATTTTCTGTTGTTACACAAGCGATGGTCAAACAAATTCCAGAAGTGTAAAAGTATATTGGGACGTATCTCTTTCCATGCAGCAACGAGACCTGGAAAAAGAAGTCGCTTTTCTGGAGGACTATATAAAGGAAAATGAAGTTAGATATGTCAATCTTATCTTATTTTCAGATAAAATAAAACAAACTAAGGATTTTAGAAGTGTCAATGGCAACTGGTCAAACCTAGCTACATTTTTGTCGGAGTTAAGGTATGATGGAATTTCTGATTTCGACTTCTTGCTTGCAGAAGATAGTACCGTTCCGTCTTTATTGTTTACTGATGGGTATCCAAGATTAAAGGAGCTAAAACTCCATTATGGAAAATCTAAAATGGATATTATTTGCGCTACGGGTAGCTGCAACGCAAAACTGGAAAGACTCTCCTTATATTCTATAGGCATTTACCATGCTTTACTTCCGGAGCGGACCAATACGTCAATAATCGATAATGAACATAGAAGTGAACAGAAGGCAATTACCGTTAGAGGAATGGTGTCAAATGAAAACGGACCACTTCAAGATGTAGCGATCATTTTAAAAGATTCAGGGAAAGGAACATTGACCCTCGGAGACGGAAGTTTCGCCATAAAAGCAACACATGGCGATAGTCTTATTTTTCAATTCCTTGGAAAACGAACGGTAATGCTCCCTATAGGGCAAAACTCTAATTTTTTAGACGTTGTTTTAGAAGATGCACCAGAAAGTTTGGATGAGGTAGTAGTGGTGCAAAAGGAAAAAATTCAATGGCTACCCAAAGAAAAGGTCTTGGGGTATGGTGGCATGCAAACTATAGAAAAAAAGGATATAACCGTAAGTAGTGGTTCCTTAAACGAATCCTTGGTTGGGAAAATATCAGGTTTACAAACCAATAAAGACGGCTTAAGTATGTCTATTATTCGTGGCTTTTCTAGTATTACATATAGTAACTATCCTTTAATTATAATAGATGGCGCACCTATGCCTAGGCCTGATTTTAAAGGACAACGGGATGTAAGTACCGATGTTATGAATATTGTAAATCCGAACGATGTGGTTTCAGTCAAAGTGCTTAAAGGTTTGGCTGCTGCAAATAGGTATGGAGGCGAAGGTGCTAACGGAGTTATATTGATACAAACAATTTATGGTAATGTAAAGCTGAGTGAGCAAAAGGATAATAAAACTACGAATAGTGCACTTCTTAGAGATAATATTTTTACCGGCGAATTAAAGATAGCATCTCAGGATTTGGATAAGCCCTATTTACAAGCTATTAAAGCGCAATCTACGGTTAAGGAATCGTATCGTATCTATCTTGAAGAACGGGATGCGTATAGCACCGATCCTTATTATTTTATTAATGTGCATAATTTTTTCCAAAAGTCCGATTCGGAATTGGCAGAAGATATTTTGAATTCTGCTCTTGCGGTAGCGGGTACTGATATTGCAGCCTTAAGAACTATAGCTTTTTATCATCAAAAGGCGGAGCGCTATAAACAAGCCTCAGCAATTTACCAGCAAATAGTAAAATTGGATAGTAGTAGAATACAAGGGTACAGAGACTTGGCGAATGTTAACATTCAGGCGGGGAATACGAAAGAGGGATTAAAATCTTATTTAGAACTATTGAAACCAGACTTTCAACCGGAGCTCTCACCAAAATCTGTAAAGGATATCGTAACCATAGAACTAAAGAACCTCATTTATAGAAAAGGGAAGGAATTGGACGTCTCCAAAGTTGTTTCTGCTTATAAAACGGCACCAAGGTATGATGCAAGGGTGCTTTTGGAATGGAACAATTCTGAAACCGAGTTTGAAGTTGAGTTTATTTCTCCTTTTAAGAGAATTTCCAAATGGTCACATACGATTAAAGACAATCAAGAACGTATACAAAACGAGCTACGTTATGGTTTTCAAATAGAGGAGTCCCTACTCTCCCAAGTACAAAAAGGGACTTGGTATTTAAATGTAAGGACTATAGGGGTTAAAGAAGGCGCTCCATTGTATCTAAAGTGCACGGTGTACTATTATTACGGTCAAGCTGGGCAATATACTACCCAGGAAGTTTTCGCTTTTAATAGCGGCAGTAACGAAAGCCTTATTACCAAGATTTTAATACGATAATTATAGGTTTGGCCTTATTATTGTGATGTTTAAATAGAAATAAAATTATGCACAAACTTTACATAGTACTCTTTTTTTTTAGCATTATATCTTTCGGTCAAGATAAAATGATAAAAGGAAAAATCACCTTAAATGAACTTCCATTAAGAGGGGCTTTTATTACTATAGATGGAACGGAGAATATTGTTCGGTCCAATGAAGATGGAGCTTATACTATTACGGCTGCTATTGGTGATGTTATAAATTACGATTATCCTGGAGCAGAATCCAAAGAGGTTTTGGTAGAGGATGTTACCTATATTTTAAACATTTCTCTTAAACTCAAGGTTACCGAATTGGATGAAGTGGTGGTAGAGGAAAGAAAGAAATTTTCGGATATCAATTCTAAAAAGCACTATGATGAGAATAAATCTGTTCTACGCACTTCGTTTGGGATGACAGACTTGTCAAAAGCCCCCGGTATGGTTCGCTATATTCAGAAGGAACAAATAAATCCAGGTGCTTCCTGCATCTTGGATATCATTAGAGGAAGATTGCCAGGGGCTATCGTAACAGGTGGTTGTGGGGCTGGAGGTACTGTTCAAATGCGCGGGTTTAATTCTATTACTAGGGTTACTTATGCTATCTATGAGGTAGATGGGGTCATCTTTACAGATACTCCGTTGTGGGTTATTCCAGCTACAATCGAGAGAATTGCTGTGCTATCAGGTACCGCTCTCACTTCAAAGTACGGAACTATTGGTTCTGGTGGTGTTATTATTATTAATACGAAGAATGGTCTTTTTTTGGATAGTGGTGCTACTAAAATAGCCGGGGATTCTCTGCGCGTAAAGAATAATTTATACGCTAACGATGCTATAAAATCGAAATCTTTGACCAGCAATGGTTCTGGTTATTTAAATCAATTACAATCATCAGAAGATTTAGAAGGTGCCAAGAATATTTATTTGAAATATTCTGAATCTATTGGTAAATCCTATTTTTTTGTTTTAGACGCTGTTGGTTATTTTGTAATTGATCAAAACCTTCCGGAATTTGCAAAGGAAATAGTAGCTGACCACTGGGAAGTGTTTGAGAAGAATCCTGTTGCATTAAAATCGTTAGCCTACTTATATGATTCCTTAAGTTGGTTTAAGGAAGCAAATGAATTGTATCTATTGATTTTTAAACTGCGTCCAAAGTATGCACAGTCCTATTTGGATTTAGCGCGTAGTTACAGGCAAATAGGAAACTTTACAAAAGCAGCTAGTCTTATTTTGCGTTACGATTATTTGGTATCCGAAGAAATTTTAAAATCTGACGAGGATTTTTCTAGAATACTGGATAGAGAGCTAAATAATCTACTGCTATTTCAAGGTAAAGAATTGGTTTCTTCAGATTCTCAAAAGGAATACGTCTTAGAAGATGCTTTTTTAGGTACTAGGTTGGTTTTCGAATGGGCGGACAGTGAAGCGGAATTTATACTACAGTTTGTAAACCCTGAGAAGCGTTTTTTTTCTTTGGAACATTCCTTGGAAAGTACCCCGGAGATAGTTAAAAGGCAAAAAATTATGGGGTATAGTACCGAAGAACATTTAATTGATGATGCCTTAAAGGGAATTTGGCAGGTAAATATGACGTATTTAGGGAATAAAAAGTTAACGCCAACATATCTAAAAGTTACTATTTATTATAGCTATGGGACGGATTCGCAGTTTAAGGAGGATAAGTTTTTTAAGTTGGGAGTTAAGGGGGTTAATCAAAACCTCTTTAGTCTTAGAAGTGGAAACTAAACACATGATTTACTGGTTTAAAGCATAAAGAAATATCTGATTAATAGGTCTTTTTTTTTAGTAAAACGGTGGTTTAATCGAAGGCCTATGTTATTAGTTTCTAGGGTATCAATGAAAATTGAGGTAGTTCTTTTGCGCTAAGCCAAATTGCACAAACAAATACATTAAATTTTCGTTAAACACGAGGAATTATATCGTTTTGTATCGTAATTTATAACAAACATTAAACATTTTGCTATGAAAAAAGTTCTATCGCTCTGTTGCTTTCTAATGTCACTTGGAATTCTAGCCCAAACCAAAATTATAAAAGGAAAGGTATTTCTAGATACTACTCCCTTAAAAGAAGTATCTATTAGTATTTTAGATACCCAAAAGACGGTATTATCTGCCACGGATGGGAGTTATCAAATAGCGGCAGACGAGGGAGACATTATTCAGTATAGATTTATGGGACTTCAAACGGTTCAAATTTTTGTGGAAGATGTGACAAATATTTTAAACCTAAACATGTATCCGGATATAAATGAGCTGGAGGAGGTTACCGTTACGGATAGAAACAAAAAAGTGGAGATACTTACCCAGAAAGATTACAATGAAAACAAAACCTATATGCAGACCACTTTTGGCATGGTAGATTTATCAAAATCTGCAGGTCTTGTACGTTTTTTACAGGGAGATAAAATGAATAAAGGGGCTTCCTGCATATTAGATGTACTTAGAGGTGGTGTTATGCCCGGTGTTAAGGTATTTGGAAATTGTGCAAGGGGTGGTGGTGTGTTAATTCGAGGATTCACTTCAATAACCCGAGCTACGCCCGCTATTTATGATGTAGACGGAATCATTTTTACAGATGTTCCATTATGGATTATCCCTACAGAGATAACAAGGATTGCAGTTATGTCCGGTATTGCAACTACTGGTAAGTATGGTGCGCTGGGTTCCTCCGGAGTTATAGTAATTAATACTAGAACCAATGTTTTCTTAGAAGACAGCAGTGTTGATCCAAGTTCAGATACGGCTAGGCTTACCAATAATGTGTATGCCAACGATGCGGTTGCCTCAGCATCTGCAAGTGGTTATGGTTCCAAGTATTTGGTTCCTCTGTTTACGGCAGCTACGGCTAATGAAGCTAAATCTGCTTATGAAACCAATAGTATGGCCATCTCAGGATCTTACTTTTTTGTACTAGACGCTTTCAACCATTTTTTAAACGAACTGCAGGACAAGGACTTTGCTCAAAAAATATTGGAGGACAACGCTAGTGTACTCCAGAATAATCCTGTTGCTTTGAAATCACTAGCCTATCTATATGATGCCGCAGGACTCTTTGGGGATGCCAACGCCGTGTATAAGGAGGTTTTTATGTTGCGCCCACAATATGCGCAATCGTATCTAGATTTGGCTAGCAGCTATACGGCTATGGGAGAGTATCAAAAAGGAGCGACTATGTTGGTGCGCTATGATTATTTGGTGGAACAAGGGTTTTTGAAAACCGATGAGCATTTCTCGAAAGTAACGGATAGGGAACTGAACAATCTGTTGGAATTGAGAGGTAAAAGCCTTATTACAGGTAAGTCCAAACAAAAATATGTTTTAGAAGATGGTTTTGAGGGCACTAGATTAGTGCTCGAATGGGCAGATAGCGAAGCAGAATTTGATCTGCAGTTTGTGAATCCGGAAAACAGGTATGCTAAATGGGAACATACACTAAATAAAAATCAAGAACGGATACAGCAGGAAAAGCGAATTGGCTACAATGTGGAGGAATACCTTATTGATGATGCTTTAAAGGGTACATGGAAAATCAATATAACTTATAAAGGCAATAAAAAATTGACTCCGACCTATCTAAAAACTACCGTGTATTATAAGTACGGAAGTAAATTGCAGTCTAAAGAAATCAAAGTATTTAAGCTACAATCAAAAGGACTCAATCAAAATTTACTACGCATCCAAAATGGTAGTTTGGTGGTATCTAAGTAAATACTGAGTTCACAACCTGACATTTTCGCAGTACAAAACCCAATAAATTAAGTTGGGTTTTGTGGCATCTGTTTTCTGAAAATTTGTCAAAATAAGGGTTGCATTAAAAATATTTATGTTATGCATAAGTTATTGTTATTCAATTACTTATATTTGTTAAAAAGTATATTTTTCTTTTTTCACACCGATTTGTGAAGTATATTTAAGATAACCTTAAATATAAAATTATGAGGAAGATAATGTACTTGTTGGTTAGCCTAATATCGATTGGAGCCATGGCTCAATCCAAAATTATAAAAGGAAAGGTATTTCTAGATACCATTTCCTTAAAGGATGTTGCTATTCGGGTTTTGGATTCACCAAAGGTGGTAGCATCGGCTGCGGATGGAAGTTATCAAATTGAGGTACATGAAGGGGATGTTATTCAATATAGTTTTATAGGACTTAAAACAGTTCAAATTTTTGTTGAGGATGTCACGAATCATTTAAACATTACCATGTATCCAGATATAAACGAACTGGATGAAGTAACGGTTATCGATAGGACCAAAAAGGTGGAGATACTTACCCAACAAGATTACGATGTAAACAAGAGCTACTTACAGACTAGTTTTGGGATGACTGATTTATCTAAATCGAATGGTACTGTTCATTTTTTGCAAGGTGACAAAATAAATAAGGGAGCAACATGTATACTAGAAGCACTTAGGGGTGTACTTCCAGGAGTTTTAGTTACTGGCCGTGGCGTAGGTTGTGAAGGCAAAATCCAGATTAGGGGTTTTACGTCTATTGTAAGGGAAACTTGGGCTATTTTTGATGTGGACGGTGTAGTTTTTACAGAGACACCTACGTGGATCATAGCTAGTCAAATAGCAAGAATCGCAGTTTTGTCCGGTCTTGCTGCTACAGTAAAATATGGCGCACTTGGTTCCGGTGGTGTAGTAGTAGTAAATACCAAAAATAACGGAAGGTTCTTAGAGGGAGCAAGTGTTGCTCCAAGTTTAGATACCGCTAGACTTACTAATAATTTGTATACAAACGATATAGTTACCTCAGAATCTAGAGGGGGCTATGGCGCTATTTATTTGGAGGCCTTAAAACAAGCCAAAGGTTTAGCCGAGGCAAAAGCAGCCTATACCGCTAATAGCAAAGTAATTTCAGGTTCTTACTTTTTTGTATTGGATGCGTTTGACCATTTTATGAATGAACGTAAGGATATGGAGTATGCCAAAAAAATACTGGAGGATAATTCCAGTGTACTTCAGAACAACCCTGTTGCGCTCAAGTCCTTAGCCTATCTCTATGGTGGCGCTGGCCTTTATGATGAGGCTAATAACGTTTACAAAGAGGTTTTTATGTTGCGCCCACAATATGCACAATCATACTTGGACTTGGCAATGAGTTACAGAGCTATGGGGCAATACCAAAAAGCGGCTACTATGTTAGTACGCTATGATTATTTGGTGGAAGAAGGCTTTCTGAGAACGGACCCGAATTTTTCAATAATTTTGGATCGAGAGTTAAACAATCTGTTGCAGATAAAAGGCAAAACCCTCATATCAGGCAAGTCTAAAAGGAAATATGTTCTAGAAGATGGTTTTAAAGGTATAAGATTAGTTCTCGAATGGGCAGATAGCGAGGCGGAATTCCACCTTCAGTTTGTAAATCCGGAAAACAGGTATGCCACATGGGAACATACCCTCAACAAGAATCAAGAACGGATACAGCAGGAAAAGCGAATTGGCTACAATGTTGAAGAATATTTAATAGACGAAGCTTTAAAGGGTACATGGAAAGTCAATATAAATTATAAAGGCAATAAAAAATTGACCCCAACCTATCTAAAGACTACGGTATATTATAAGTATGGAAGTAAATTACAGTCTAAGGAAATCAAAGTATTTAAATTACAATCCAAAGGACTCAATCAAAATTTACTACGTATCCAAAATGGTAGTTTGGTGGTGTCTAAGTAAATACTGAGTTAACAGCCTGACTTTTTAGCCAGAAAAAATGTAACAGCTTAAGGTTTATCTTATTGCATCTTCTTTCTTAAAAGTAGATGAAATTGGGTTGCATTAAAAATATTTATAATATATATAAGTTATTGTTATTCAATAGGTTATACGTGTTAAAGAAAGCCTTTTTTTCTTTTTTACTAACGGTTTGTGAAGTATATTTAAGAGAACTTTAAATTTAAAATTATGAGGAAGATAATGTACTTGTTCGTTAGCCTATTATCGATTGGCGCCATGGCCCAGTCAAAAACAGTAAAAGGAATTGTATCCCAAGATGAAATGCCGTTAGCTGGTGTTACCGTAGCGGTTTCCAATTCTGAAACATCATTGAAAACTTCTAAAGAAGGTGTTTATAAAGTAAAGGCAAACGTAGGGGACGTTATCTCGTACTCCTATCCGGGTATGAAATCATTTGAGATTATTGTAGAAGATATAACAGCTATTTTAAATGTTGGGATGGCCTTGGATGTAACCCAGTTAGATGAGGTGGTGCTACGTGAGAAAAACTTACAAGACAAAGTGTTTAGTTCTCGAGATTATGATGAGAACAAAACCTTCTTGCAGACAACTTTTGGAACAGTAGATCTGGCAAAGTGGCCAACAGTAGTCCGTTTTTTGGATGGAGACAATATAACCCCTGGGAACTTGTGTATTTTGGATGTCTTTCGTCTATATTTTCCAACGCTCAACGTAACGGGAAGTTGTTTTGGCAATCCTGGAGTTGTGTTATTCGAAGATGCGGTTACTAGAACCGATATGCGGAACCAAGGAGTTATTTACGATATAGATGGTGTTATTTTTACAGAAACACCACTATGGTTAAACCCTAGGACTATAAAACGTATGGCGATTTTGTCTGGTGGCGGTGGTGCTGCACGCTACGGGGCTCTAGGAGGTGCCATAGTCATTAACACAGAAAATTCATATTACGGGGAGGATAAAGTACTGAATCCTAATTATGACAGAGCTAAGCTTACTAATAATATATATAGTAACGATGCTGTCGGTTTTGTTGACTCTACAGATAAAAATTCTACGTATCTGAATCAATTAAAGACTGCAAAAAATTTGGTAGAAGCTAAAAGTATTTATAAATCCAATTCAAAATTAGTAGCCAATTCCTATCATTTTGTTTTGGATGCCATGCAATATTTTATGGAAGAACATAATGATTTTGACTACGCACAAACCATTTTAGCTGCCAATTACACTGTTTTTGAAACAAACCCAGTTGCATTAAAGTCATTGGCATACTTATATGACGTGGCTAACTTACCTAAAGCGGCTAACGGAGTGTATAAAGATGTTTTTATGTTACGGCCTTCTTATGGGCAGTCTTATATAGATCTGGCAGACAGCTATAGGGATTTGGGCGCATATAGAAAGGCTGCCGCCATGTTTTCCAGGGTAGATTATCTAATAGCGCAAGATTTTTTGAAGACAAGTGAGACTTTTACGAGTATTGCCGATAGGGAATTTAATAATCTTATTGCGTTGAAGGGAACCAAGGTGCTATTGGAAAACGATCCTGAATCTCATATAATCGAAGATGATTTTAAGGGTACCCGTTTGGTTTTCGAATGGGCCGATAGTGAAGCGGAATTTGATCTTCAGTTTGTAAATCCTGAGGACAGATATGAAATTTGGAATCATACTCTTAACAAAAATCAGGAACGGGTTACCGATGAGAAAACGGTAGGCTACACTATGCAAGAATATATTATAGACGACGCGATAAAAGGGACATGGCAAGTGAATTTGAAGTATTTTGGAAATAAAACGCTAACACCTACATATCTTAAGGCTACTGTATACTACAATTATGGTAGTGCTTCCCAACGTAAGGAGAGTAAATTGTTTAAATTACAGGAGAAAAATATGAACTTAAATTTGTTACGTATTGAGAATAGCTCCTTTGTTGTTGCGAGATAAGATTAGTATAAAAATTTTGGCTTTGTGGCTCCTTATGTATTCATACGGAGTTCAAAGCCAGGATTATTTCACGGGCACTTTGGTAGATGCCTTTACTAGTGAGCCGCTACCATACGTTAACATTGGTATTCTAGACAAAGGTATAGGTACCGTTAGCAATGAGGATGGTAAATTTATCCTTAAGATTTCCAAAGAAAAACAATGGACTGAAACCATACAGTTTTCTAGTATTGGCTATGAAACTATGAGAATGGTCGTAAAAGACTTGATTTTTAATGTTGACGATTTTCCTGAGATGGAAATGAAGCAAAAAATTGAGGTTCTGGAAGGGTTAGTCCTATCTAGCAAAGGTGAGTTAAAACCCTATCCAGAAATTGTAGGGTACCAAACAGAATCTAAAGGAAGCTATGGTTACTGGAACAAGGACATTGCGCTTGGTGGAGAACTTGCCACGAAAATTCCGGTTAGAAAGGGGCCTCGAAAACTACGGAGGTTATCATTTACTGTAGCCGATAAAGCAGCTGATAGCGTATTGGTGCGTGTTAATATTTATGATGAAGTGGGGAAATTACCTCAAAAAAATCTTGTGAATAATAATATATTAGTAACCTTAAATTCGATTGGTGTTAACAATGTGGATTTACGTCCATACGATATAGAAGTATCTGATGATTTTATTCTTAGTTTGGAATTACTAAAAGTATATGGAGATAAGATAGATTTGGTTTTGCTTGCCTCTAATACTTTTGGTCGTTATGGAGACTCCTATAAAAGGTATGCAAGTCAGGATAAATGGGAAGCTATAGAGGGCTTTGCTATGGCTTATGTTTTAGATACCGATTACTATACCCTACCTAAAGGAAGATACAAGAAGAAAGAGGGACGTAAAAATAGAGTGATTTCCGGTTATATTTTTAAACGAGGCCGTGGGGTATCAAATATTCGCGTATTTAACGAGACCACCAAGGAAAGTGTATTGACTGATTCAAAAGGTAAGTACACGATTGAAGCGGAGACTAATGATATTCTGCGCTTCATTGTTTCCAAAAAGAGTAAACAACGTAAAAGAGTAGGAAAGGAGCCAACTATGAACCTATCAATTTAAATTTACTATTAGATTTCTACCTTTTTTAAACCTTTGGTTATTACACCTGTAACACGCCCATATTAAAAGGTTTTTCAATAGGCGCATGGTTTGCCGCCTCTATGCCCATCGATATCCATTTCCGGGTGTCCAGTGGATCTATAACGGCATCGGTCCATAACCTGGCCGCTGAATAGTAAGGAGATACCTGATTGTCGTAGCGTTGCTTTATGCTATCAAAGAGTTCCTTCTCCTTTTCTTCCGTAATGGTTTCGCCTCGTTTTTTCAAGGAAGCGGTCTCTATCTGTAGCAATACTTTAGCAGCAGAATTCCCACTCATCACCGCAAGCTCTGCACTTGGCCATGCTATTATAAATCTTGGGTCATAGGCCTTTCCACACATGGCATAGTTGCCGGCACCGTAGCTGTTACCGATAACGATTGTAAATTTAGGTACAACAGAGTTGCTCACAGCATTCACCATCTTGGCGCCATCTTTTATAATGCCACCGTGTTCACTTTTACTACCTACCATGAATCCAGTAACATCCTGTAGAAACACCAAGGGTATTTTTTTCTGATTACAATTCGCAATGAAACGCGTTGCTTTGTCAGCAGAATCAGAATAAATGACACCTCCAAACTGCATTTCTCCTTTTTTTGTTTTTACAACTTTTCTTTGGTTAGCTACAATACCAACGGCCCAGCCATCTATACGAGCATATCCCGTAAGAATACTTTGTCCATAACCGTCCTTGTACGCCTCAAATTTTGAATCGTCCACGAGTCGATTAATAATATCCATCATATCATACTGTTCTGCTCTCGAGGCAGGAAGGATACCATAGATATCCTCAGGATTTTCTTTTGGTTTATTAGATGCTACACGATTGAAACCTGCTTTGGTATAGTCACCTATTTTGTCCATTATATTTTTAATGGTATCTAATGCGGCAGCATCGTCTTTTGCTTTATAATCCGTTACGCCGCTTATCTCACAATGTGTAGTGGCACCGCCAAGGGTTTCATTGTCTATGCTTTCTCCAATAGCCGCTTTCACCAAATAACTTCCCGCTAAAAATATGCTTCCGGTCTTGTTTACAATCAGTGCCTCATCGCTCATTATAGGTAAATAGGCCCCTCCGGCAACGCAACTACCCATGACTGCAGAAATTTGCGTAATTCCCATGCTACTCATGATAGCATTATTTCTAAAAATGCGCCCAAAATGCTCCTTGTCTGGGAATATTTCGTCCTGCATGGGCAGGTAGACCCCTGCGCTATCCACTAAATAGATAATTGGAAGTCGGTTCTCCATGGCTATTTCCTGCGCCCTTAAATTCTTTTTGGCAGTTATAGGAAACCAAGCTCCAGCTTTTACTGTTGCATCATTAGCAACTACTAAGCATTGTTTTCCAGAAACGTAACCCATTTTTATAACCACACCACCAGCGGGGCAACCACCATGTTCCTCATACATTCCTTCCCCAACAAAAGCTCCGATTTCAATACTTTTGGATTTTGGGTCCAAGAGGTAATCGATACGTTCCCTTGCGGTCATTTTCCCTTGTGCGTGCTGCTTTTCAATTTTTACTTTTCCACCCCCAAGGGCAACCTTAACAAGCCTTTTCTTTAGCTCCGAAAGCATCAATTTATTAACATCCTCGTTTTTGTTGAACTTGATATCCATTACGTTTCTTTCGATTTACCCTATAAAGATAAGGAGTAAAATTGAGTACATTTGAATAAACCTAAATAGAAATAAGAATATGATTCGGTGGGGAATAGTTGGTGCTGGTAATATAGCGCATTCCTTTGCAAAGGACCTTGAATTAGTAGCTGGCAACAGTTTATGTGCAGTAGCTTCAAGGAATTTGGATAAAGCAAAGGGATTTGCAAAAACGTATAAGGCGAAACATGCCTATGGTAGTTACGAGGAATTGTTTAAAAGTGATGTTGTGGATGTTGTTTATATAGCTACGCCACACACGTCCCACGCAGATTTGAGTATTCGTGCTATGGATTGTAAAAAGCATGTGCTTTGCGAAAAACCAATGGGCGTTAATAGCCATGAGGTGCAACGAATGTTGGTAAAAGCTAAGGAGAACCAAGTGTTTTTGATGGAAGCGCTATGGAGTAGGTTTAACCCAACAATCAAAAAAGTGAAGCAGCTCATTGATGATGGCGAGATCGGTGCTATTTCTTACCTTAAGGCTGATTTTGCTTTTTATGGATTGGATAAGGATGAGAACGGGCGCGTGTTGAATCCTAACTTGGCGGGCGGTTCCGTCTTGGATATTGGTATTTATCCTATTTTCCTTTCTTATCTTATTTTGGGTATGCCCAAAAAAATTACGGCTCAGGCACAATTCTATAAGACCGGGGTAGAGGTGCAAACCGCAATGATTTTTGAATATGATAATGCCCAAGCACTTCTTTTTAGTGGTCTCGCATCCAATTCTGAAATCAAAGCTGAAATAGCGGGTAGTTCTGGAAGTCTTTTTATAAATTCGAGATGGCATGAAGCTACTGGATATCAATTACGTAAAGGAGCTGATATTGAAGATGTGGAAATTGCTAAAATAGGTAAAGGATATACGTACGAAATAGATGAGGTTGCCAAGTGTATTGCGGCAGGACAATTAGAGAGTAAACTTTGGAGTCATCAAAATACTATCGACTTGTGTTCACTTTTAGATTCAGTACGGAAGAAGGCAGGGATTAGATTTCCTTTTGAGTCATAAATCCTATGAAATTATAGCGGTGAATTTTTATAAATTCACGATATTTGAAGTTACCACAAACCAAAACGTAAGAATATGGGAATGAATAAGAACACAGTGTTGGCTTGGGCCACATTTATAATGATATTGGTAGGATTGGCACTCATTGCCCTTGGGGCTTTTAGGTATGACGATGTAGCGGGCTGGGGCTTTGCTTCCGTCGGTATTGGTTTTTTTGCGATCGCATGGGTCTTTAATGCCTTAAAGGGAAGAGTCTAATATAAAGTTCAGATCTCTTGTTCTAGATTGTATGTTAGCAAACTCGAAACAACGGCTCCCTCTATTTCTTTTACCTACGCTTCAAATTATTTAAAATTTTCAATAAACAAGTTAATTATGTCCGACGATAAAAAAGTCATTTTCTCCATGTCAGGAGTGACTAAGACATTCAAGACCGCGAATACTCCGGTCCTTAAAAATATATACCTAAGTTTCTTTTACGGTGCAAAAATTGGCATTTTAGGACTTAACGGTTCAGGTAAATCCACCTTATTAAAAATAATTGCTGGAGTGGACAAAAATTTCCAAGGGGATGTTGTTTTCTCGCCAGGATACAATGTTGGGTATTTGGAACAGGAACCCCAATTGGATGCCGATAAGACCGTATTGGAAATTGTAAAGGAAGGTGTAGCGGAGACGGTTGCTATCTTGGACGAATATAATAAAATCAATGATATGTTTGGTCTTCCAGAAGTATATGAGGATGCGGACAAGATGCAAAAGTTGATGGACAAGCAGGCTGTTTTACAGGATAAAATTGATGCTTCAAACGCTTGGGAGTTAGATACAAAATTAGAAATTGCTATGGACGCTTTACGTACTCCAGATTCCGACAAGAAAATAGGAGTGCTGTCCGGCGGGGAAAAAAGAAGAGTAGCATTGTGTAGATTATTACTCCAAGAACCAGAAATTTTATTACTAGATGAACCTACCAATCACTTGGATGCAGAATCAGTGCATTGGTTGGAGCACCATTTAGCACAATACAAAGGAACAGTCATTGCCGTTACCCACGATAGGTATTTCTTGGATAATGTTGCAGGATGGATTCTGGAACTGGATAGGGGAGAGGGAATTCCTTGGAAAGGAAATTACTCCTCTTGGTTAGACCAAAAATCTAAGCGGATGGCCCAAGAGAGTAAAACAGCCTCAAAACGTCAAAAAACATTGGAACGCGAACTAGAATGGGTGCGTCAAGGTGCTAAAGGAAGACAAACAAAACAAAAGGCCCGTCTTAATAACTACGACAAATTAATGAGTCAAGATCAAAAACAACTTGACGAAAAATTGGAAATTTATATTCCCAATGGACCGCGTTTGGGCACAAATGTCATTGAAGCGAAAGGTGTTAGCAAAGCATACGGCGATAAATTGCTTTATGAAGATCTAAACTTTACGTTGCCACAAGCGGGAATTGTTGGTGTCATTGGTCCTAATGGTGCAGGTAAAACAACTATTTTTAGGATGATTATGGGCGAGGAGACGCCGGATAAAGGAGAATTTATAGTCGGCGACACTGCTAAAATTGCGTACGTAGATCAAAGTCATTCTAATATTGATTTAGAGAAAACGATATGGCAAAATTTTAGCGATGAGCAAGAAATGGTAATGATGGGAGGTCGTCAAGTAAATTCCAGAGCCTATTTAAGTAGATTTAATTTCTCTGGTAGCGAACAGAATAAAAAGATAAACATGCTTTCTGGTGGAGAACGTAATAGGCTACATTTGGCAATGACCTTAAAAGAAGAGGGTAATGTATTGCTATTGGATGAGCCAACGAATGATTTAGATGTAAATACCTTAAGGGCTCTTGAGGAAGGTCTAGAAAATTTTGCCGGTTGTGGTGTGGTTATTTCTCACGACAGATGGTTCTTAGATAGAGTCTGTACTCATATCTTGGCATTTGAGGGTGACTCCCAAGTCTATTTCTTTGAAGGTTCTTTTTCAGATTATGAAGAAAATAGGAAAAAACGTCTTGGAGCTGATATTATGCCAAAACGAATTAAATACAAGAAGTTGATTCGGTAATATTGGTAGTTTAAAAGTTAGAAAGCCCTCTAGAGATAGAGGGCTTTTTTTTTGATGCAAAACTTAGGAAGAGTATCAAACAAATTAAAAATCATCATTTGGATACCAATCCAACTGCACCACCTCTATATTGGAATTTCCTTCATTAACCAGTTTTTTAAACTTGGCTACATCGCTTACATCCGGTTTCCCTCTATAATGGTAGGGATAGATTTTTTTGGGAGCGAATTCTAATACTGCTGAAGCTGCACTTTCCTCGGTCATGGTATACGGTAGGTTCATGCAAATAAAAGCAGCATCAATATTTTGTAAAGCTCTCATTTCAGGAATATCCTCTGTGTCTCCAGAGAAATAAAGACGTTCTCCCCCTATGGTAAGTATGTATCCGTTTCCACGTCCTTTCTCATGAAATTTAAGGGCTTCTTCTCGTAAATTGTACATGGGAATCGCTTCTACGGTAAGGCCATAACGTTCTTTTGAATCGCCATTACCCAGCACATCTAGTTGAGGTGTAAAGTTTTCCGGTATTTTATCTGCTACAGCCTGCGGCACTATTATTTTGGCTTTGGAGGTATTTAGCTCCTCAAGGGTTTCTAAGCTAAAATGATCTCCGTGTATATCAGTTATCAATATGAGGTCCGGTGCATTCTGACCTTCGAAAGCAGAAGCGCCACCAACTGGGTCAATATAAATAACAACATCATTCCATTCCAAGATAGTAGTAGCGTGTTCTACGGGTATGATTTTAATATCTTCTGTAGCAGCTTTAGGCGGAGCTACTTCGGCTACAATTTTAATCTCGGAGTCTATTAAAGGCTTTTTATTCTGTTGTTCTTTGCATCCGGTTAGCAGAGCAAATCCTATTAGTAGTAAGCTTATTCTCTTCATAACAGTTTATTTAAATAGCATTTAATTTTTAGTTGATAAAAATACCTTATTTAGCAGACGAGTCTGTGGTATTAAAAGTGTATCATATTACAATTTCATCACTTTAATAGCAACTCCATCTTCACATCGCTTCGGGCATAAGGTAAGTTTTTTTCGAGCGCTACATCTTTAAACCCAAATTTGCGATAGATATGCAAGGCCGTTGGAAGTTTTTTGCTTGAATATAGAATAACCGCATTCCAATTATTTTTTTTCGCAAAATCTATAGCGAAAGATAAAAGTTGTTGGCCAATCCTCAATCCCTGAAAGTTAGGGCCTACAGCCATTTTACCCAGTTCAAATTGATGTTTTTTATAAGGTATTAATGAAAAACAGCCTACAATAGCATCCTTATATTCCGCCATAAATATATATCCACCAGTGTCTAGAATGGAGCTCTCACAATTACTTAAGAGAACGTCGTCTTTGGGTTCTACATAGAAGTATTTCTCTAGCCATGCTACGTTTAAACTTTTAAAATCAGCTGCATGTTTAGATTCAAATGGAATTATTCTTAATGACATTTTTATCAATAGTGGTAATTTAACGATAAAGTTAGCCCTTTCAACGGATTATGGTTTATTTGGCCATTAAATTTTAACAAAAAAAATCTAAAAATTGATTCGGTGCGTATATAAGCTGATAGAAAATATTACTTTTATCTAAACCAAAAAAATATTAATTTAATAGTGCATTATGACTGAAACAAAAAATAACAATGGCTTAAAGGTATTAGCTGCATTACTAGGAGTAGTGCTTTTGGGTACCATTATTTACACCGTTAGTCTTTATCAAGACAAGAAAAAGACCGAAACTGACCTTACTACTGAAAAAGAATTGGTGGTTGAGGATTTAAATAGTTTAAAATCTGAATACGATAAGGCGATTCTTGAAAGTAACGCAACGAATGAGGAATTGGTTTCTGCAAGAGATAATATCGCAAGATATATAGACTCTGTTAAAACGATGAAAGCTGATATTTCATCATTGGGTAGATACAGAAGACAAGTTGGCGTTTTAAAAGCGGAAAGAGAACAATTGTTAAAACAAGTAGATTCTTTGACCAGATCTAACAGCATGATTGCTATGGAAAGAGACAGCACCTATGTAGAACTTGAAAAGCAAACTGTATTTAACGATTCGTTAGTTGTACAGAATACAAGTCTTGCACAGGCAGTGGAAAGAGGGTCAGCATTAAATCTTTCTGTAATAAATGTAGATGCAGTTAAGGAACGTAATAGTGGTAAAATGGTATCTACTTCAAGGGCGAAATCCACAGATAAATTTAAAATTTGCTTTACAGTAGCAGATAATGTTATTGCAGAAGCAGGCGACCGTGAATTTTATTTGGAAGCTTTAGATCCACAAGGTAATGTGGTTGGAGAAAGTATGTCTAAGACTAATGATAATGGCGCTTCTATAACGTATAGTAAGGCTACTAGCTTTTATTTTGAAAATAAATCGTTAGATATTTGTGATTATTTGAACAAACCTTCAGGAGATTTCCAAAAAGGGCAGTACATGGTAAATGTATATGATGATAAATTAACACTATTGGGAACTTCACAGTTCACTTTAAAATAGAAAACACTATCATTAATTATATAAAAGGGACGTTCCATTGGAACGTCCCTTTTTCTTTTACAGTACTTTAATAATAAGAATAACTACTTAAGACTTCCAACCATTTCTTCCGGCTTTACCCATGCATCATATTCTTCGGCGCTTACATATCCTAAGTTAATTGCTTCCTCTTTAAGCGTAGTGCCATTTTCATGAGCTGTATTGGCAATCTCTGCAGCCTTGTAGTAGCCAATTTTGGTGTTCAAAGCCGTTACCAGCATCAAAGAATTATTTAATAGTTGTTTTATTACTTGGTGATTTGGTTCAATCCCTGCTGCGCAGTTAATATCAAAACTTGCACAGGCATCTCCCAATAGCTCCGCAGACTGTAAAATATTAGCTGCCATCATCGGTTTAAAAACATTGAGTTCATAGTGGCCTTGGGTACCTCCAACGGTTACCGCAACATCGTTGCCCATAACCTGTGCACATACCATAGTTAATGCCTCACATTGCGTGGGGTTTACTTTACCAGGCATTATAGAACTTCCTGGTTCGTTTGCTGGGATTATGATTTCTCCAATACCGGAACGCGGGCCGGAAGCCATCATACGGATATCGTTCGCGATTTTATTCAAGGAAACTGCCAATTGTTTTAGCGCACCATGACTCTCAACAATGGCATCGTGAGCAGCCAGGGCTTCAAACTTGTTTTCTGCGGTTAGAAAAGGGAGTCCGGAAAAATCAGCAATGTATTTAGCAACGAGTACATCATATCCCTTTGGGGTATTGAGTCCTGTACCTACTGCTGTACCTCCTAAAGCGAGTTCCGATAAATGTGCTAATGTGTTGTTCAAGGCTTTTAAACCATGGTTAAGTTGGGAAACATAACCCGAAAACTCTTGACCCAGGGTTAGGGGAGTGGCATCCATTAAGTGGGTCCTTCCAATTTTAACAACGGAGTTGAATGCTTTTACTTTTTTATTTAAAGTATCACGCAATTGAGTTATCCCAGGAATAGTAACATCAACAATTTTCTTATATGCCGCTATATGCATTCCCGTAGGAAACGTATCGTTGGAAGATTGTGATTTGTTCACATCATCGTTGGGTTGTATCGTTTTCTCACCCTTTCCAATTTTATGTCCTGCAAGTTCATGGGCGCGGTTTGCAATTACTTCGTTAACGTTCATATTACTTTGCGTCCCCGAACCTGTTTGCCATATCACCAAAGGAAACTGGTCATCTAACTTACCATCCAAGATTTCATCACAAACTTGGGCAATCAAATCCCTTTTTGCTTCGTCCAGAACTCCAAGTTCACAATTGGTATATGCCGCAGCTTTTTTTAAGTAAGCAAAACCGTAAACAATATCCAAGGGCATAGATCCTGACGGGCCTATTTTAAAATTATTTCGAGAGCGCTCCGTTTGCGCACCCCAATATTTATCACTGGGCACTTTTACATCACCCATTGTATCTTTTTCTATTCTATATTCCATAAATATTAATTTATTTGACTATTCAACAAAGTGAGAAAAATAAAACTACATACAATGATTTAATGTATCCAATTGGTTTTTATCTCTTACGCAATTATGAAAACAAATTTAAGACATAGCATCTTAGTTAAAAATAAAGGCTACAATTAAATTAGAAGAAAACATATTGTTAAAATCGAAAATTAAATTTTAATATCTGTTGCAAAAAATAATACGATTATGGTATCTTTGTAATTATAAGATTTAGATATGTTTGAATTTGACCAATATTTAGGGTTTTTAGCTTTCTTGACCATTTTGACCATAGGTTTTTGGTTAATGATGTTTTTACTGTTGTTCGTTGTCCCTTACTGGTTGGGTGGCAATATCATAGAGCTTTTAAAGGAAAAGCGTGAAGCTAAAAAAGCTAAACGAGAAGCATAAAAAAAGAAGCCTAATTGGCTTCTTTTTCATTTTACAGTGCGTTTGCTATGTACTATCCTTCAATCTCATAATTTTCGTCTCCAACGTGTCCCTTTCTATTCTCTCTTTCCTTTGATTGCTAATTAAAGCACGAAAACAAGGAAAAGGTAGGTAGTTTCCTTTGCCGCCACATGAATTTATAAGTTTCCACGAACCAGAACAGTTCAGTTTTCTAAAACTTCATTAAACTTATTTGGGTTTCTTGCGCTTTGTAAAACTAAAGTTGCATATTCCAATGGTTGTCCGGTTTCTTTATCCAACTACTTAACCTGTATATGGATATGGTGCCGAATTTTTATCCCTGATTGGTTCCAGTTCTCTAGTTTTGCAGCGTAATTGTTATTAATGAAAGGAATACCGGGAAAACACTGTTCATTTATTTAGTTTTTATCTTTCTTTTGTTTTTTCTTCTTTTTCTTTAATGTTTTAGTAATCCCATCCTTCTGAAGGTCTAAAAACGCATCATATTTTTCTGGCGGAAGTCCTGCTTGCAGTTCTTCGGTTTGTCTTTCATCTATTTTTAGAAATGCTTCCCTCATATCGTCAGGGGTCAATTTCAAAATTTGAAGTTCTATTCTTTCTTGTAGGTACTTCTTCAAAATGGAACTCATGACCGCAGTTTGAAAACCGTTTAGTTCTAATGCCTTTGTTATCGAAGGCATTTGCTCATCAACAATTTCAGTAGCAGTTTTTGGGTCTTCTTTTTCTTGAGGTTCCTGCGTTCTAGGAATCGCACTCTGGCGCCCAAAGGCATTTTGGTTATTTCCTCTCTGAAACTGTCCGTAAAAATCTGAACTTATAAATAAGACAAGAAGGGTAAAAATGAATTTCAAACTACCGGTTTTAACTGTACTTTTCATATTATTGGATTGTAAAATTAAATTTAGGTTTATGTTGTTGTGGTTAATTCTATGTTAATGCGTTTATTAAAAAAAAATAGAAATTTTAGAAAATAAAATCTTCTATTTTGGAAAGCGGCCTGCCGATAACGGCTTTTCCATTGTTGATTACTATTGGCCTCTCTATTAGTTTAGGATACAAAATCATCGCATCCAATAGTTCGTCATCTGATAATAATTTATTTCTAAATTTTTCCTTCCAAATAGCTTCATTTTTTCGGACAAGATTTTCTGGTGAAATTCCAAGGCAATTTATGACCTCCTGGAGTTCTTCTTTAGAGGGAACCTTATCTAAATACCTAATTATCTCAAATTCCTTGCCAGACTTTTCTATGGCTTCAAGTCCTTCCCTAGATTTTTTGCATCTGGGATTATGATATATTTTAATCATGTTTTAAAGTTTTATATATCTTCCATATAGGTTTAAAATATTCTAGCAGTAAACTAAACGTTTATCAATCTTCATCTTTTTGTCCCATCATCATAAGATAGGCTTTTAAAAATCGATCTAAATCACCATCCATAACAGCATCTATGTTCCCAGTTTCCTCTCCTGTTCTAACATCCTTTGCCAGCTTATAGGGATGCATGACATAGTTACGTATTTGAGAACCCCATTCAATTTTCATTTTAGAGGATTCTATTTCTTGTCTGGCGTCCATCTTTTTACGAAGTTCTATCTCGTACAATTGCGATTTTAGCATTTTCATTGCTGTAGCTCTATTTTCGTGCTGACTACGGGAATCAGAACATGAAATTTGGATTCCGGTGGGATGGTGTACTAGCTGTACTTTGGTCTCTACCTTATTCACATTTTGTCCGCCTGCACCACTAGAACGCGCTGTTGTAATAGTAATGTCGGCTGGGTTCACATCTATCTCTATGCTATCGTCAACTAAAGGATACACATAGACAGAAACAAAGGAGGTGTGTCTCTTTGCATTACTGTCAAACGGTGAAATTCGTACCAATCTATGTACTCCGTTTTCCCCTTTTAGCCAACCAAAAGCAAATTCCCCGTCTATTTCCAGGGTTACCGTTTTAATCCCTGCAACATCGCCCGCCTGGTAGTTGAGTTCCTTGACTTTGTAACTGTTCTTTTCTGCCCACATCATATACATGCGCATGAGCATAGCGGCCCAGTCACAACTCTCAGTTCCACCAGCACCTGCAGTAATCTGGAGTACAGCTGGAAGTTCATCCCCCTCTTCTGACAGCATGTTTTTGAACTCCATTTTTTCCAGTACGTCCAATGTTTTGTCATACTGTGCTTGCACTTCAGCCTCGGAGACATCTCCCTCTTGAAGAAATTCTATAAGAACTTCAAGATCATTCACTAAGGCACTTGCGGCATTGTAATCATCTACCCATTGTTTTTTGGATTGGATGAATTTCATATGCACTTGAGCTTCTTGAGGTTTGTCCCAATAGTCTGGAGCAAGAGTCTTCTCTTGTTCGTTCTCTATTTCTATAAGTTTTGCATCAATGTCAAAGATACCTCCTTAACGCACCAAGGCGATCTAGAAGACCTTTATAATGGTCTGTAGTAATTATCATTCCGTTAACTTTTTGGTAAAAATAATATTCTTTTTTGCAATTGTAATCGCTGTTCGTAGGTTTTATTATCTAATCGTATTTTATCAAAGCATATTTCCTTTATTTTATATATTTTTAGGCACTAAACCACTCAAAAATGAAAAATTGTATCCTGATCATATTGGTGTTTTTCACCGCTCAGTTATCTACTGCACAATTTTCCGAAAATAAGTCGGAATATAACAAGTATGAAGGACTTTTTAATTTTTATTACGATGATAAGAACGACAAGATTTTCTTGGAAATCGATAAGTTGAACCAAGAATTTTTATATGTGTACTCTTTAAGTAGTGGTATTGGGAGTAATGATATAGGATTGGATAGGGGGCAGTTAGGGAATGAGCAGGTGGTCTATTTTAAAAAAGCGGGGAATAAATTGCTTTTAGTGCAGCCAAATCTGAAATTCAGGGCTTTGACTGATAATGCCTTGGAGAAAAAATCTATCGAACAGGCGTTCGCAAAGTCAATTTTGGGAGGTTTTAAGATCGAAGAAGAGAAAAACGGAGTATACGTAATTGATATTACCGATTTTTTAATGCAGGATGCTCATGGAGTCATTAAAAGATTGAAGCGCGCAAAACAAGGTTCCTTCAGTATGGACCGTTCCAAAAGTGCTTTTGCTTTGGAACGCACAAAAGCTTTTCCTAAAAATGTAGAATTTGATATGACCATGACATTCAAGGGTGATGCTACCGGTGGTTATATACGCTCCGTAACCCCTAATCCAGATTTGATAACTGTGGCGCAGCATACCTCGTTTATAGAATTACCGGATGATGGTTATAAAAAAAGAATCTTTGATCCAAGAAGTGGGTCCTATCCCTTCTCATATTATGATTATTCAACACCAGTGGAGGAGCCAATTATAAAGCGATTTATAACACGACACCGCTTGGAGAAGAAGAATCCATCCGCTGAAGTAAGTGAAGCTGTAGAACCAATTGTTTATTATTTGGATAATGGTACCCCAGAGCCAGTTAGATCTGCTCTTTTGGACGGTGGTATATGGTGGGACCAAGCTTTCCAAGCGATAGGCTATAAGAATGCGTTCCAATTAAAGATGCTTCCAGATGATGCAGATCCTATGGATGTTCGTTACAATGTAATTCAATGGGTACATAGATCTACTCGTGGTTGGAGCTACGGAAGCAGTATCACAGACCCCAGAACAGGAGAAATCATTAAAGGTCATGTAAGTTTAGGAAGCCTTCGAATCCGTCAGGATTTTATGATTGCCCAAGCCTTGATGGATAGACCTTTTGCTGAGGGTGATGATAATTACCAGCCAATGTTAGATTTGGCTATTGCGCGTATCAGGCAGCTTTCCGCGCACGAAATTGGTCACACCATTGGGTTCGCACATAATTACGCGGCAAGTACGAATAACAGGGCATCGGTAATGGACTATCCACATCCCCAGTTTTCGGTTTCGAGAGGAGCCATAGATTTTTCAAAGGCTTATGCCACGGGAATAGGAGATTGGGATAAGGTAACGGTAGCGTATTCCTATACCAATTTTAAAGAAGGTAGTGATGAAAGAGAAGAGCTGAATAAGATCTTAAAAACGGCACAGAACCAAGGATTAAGATATATAACTGATCAAGATGCACGTCCGCAGGGAAGCGCACATGTTTTGGCGCATTTATGGGATAATGGTAAAGATGTAAGTGAAGAACTTAATGCTATGTTAGCAGTTCGTGAAACGGCTATTAATAATTTTTCCATTGATAATATCAGGACTAATGAACCCAATTCTGTGTTAGAGGATGTTTTTGTTCCACTTTATTTTTTCCATAGATATCAAACTGAGGCTGTCGCCAAGATTATAGGAGGATTAGAGTATAACTATGCCGTAAAAGGAGATGGACAAAATGTAGTGACTACGGTCGATAAAAAAATGCAGGAGAAGGCTTTGGAGGTTATTTTGAAAACTCTAGATGCTGATGAAATTGCCATTCCTAAAGAGAAATTGAGTCTTTTCCCTCCCAGGGCATTCGGTTACGGTAGAACCCGGGAATCTATAAAGGGAAAGACTGGTGTTTCTTTTGATGCCTTATCGGCTGCGGAAACGGCTGCGGATATGACGTTAGGATTTCTGTTGCATCCGGAGCGTGCCTCTAGATTGATACAACAAAAATATCTGGATGCTGATAATTTGGGCTTAGAGAATCTTTTAAGTGAGGTCGTTACCCATACCATAAGCAAAGGGCATAAGGATAGTTACCTAAATGGGGTACAACAAAACATTAATTTTAGGGTATTGTTCCATATTATGAATCTTGCTGCTAGCAATGCGGTACATCCACAGGTTAATGCAATCGCCAATGAACAATTAAGGAAACTAGCCGTAGCTATTAACTTAGATGCTTCAAAAGATCCTATAAAATCCGAAATGGGTAGGCGTATCAAAATGTTTTATGAGCATCCTGATAAATTTAAAGTAACCCCCACACCAGTTTTACCAGATGGTTCTCCTATAGGAATGGACTGTTTCCACTAAGGCTTTTGAAACTACCTGCGGCAGGTAGATTTGAACTTAAATTTTGAACTTGAATTTTTCCAATGAAAATAAATCTTATTAGTGATACAGTAACAAGGCCAACCCCAGGTATGTTGGACGCTATGATGAATGCGAAAGTAGGAGACGATGTTTTTAAGGAAGACCCTTCTGTAAATGCATTGGAAGAAAAAATTGCGTTGATGTTTGGGATGGAATCCGCCTTGTTTTTCCCCAGTGGTACTATGACCAATCAAGCCGCCATTAAACTACATACACAACCGGGAGAACAGTTGATATGTGATAAATACGCGCATGTTTTCAACTATGAGGGTGGTGGTGTCAGCTTTAATAGTGGCGTTTCGTGTAGGTTGGTAGACGGGAGCAGGGGAATGATGACCGCTGAACAAGTTTCCTCGGCCATAAATCCGCCAGATTTTTATCACAGTCCTTTGTCAACCTTAGTATGTATAGAAAATACCACGAATAAGGGCGGAGGTGCCTGTTGGGATTTTGAGGAACTAAAAAAAATTAAAACCGTTTGTGAGGAGCATAATTTGGGCTACCATTTAGACGGTGCCCGTTTGTGGAATGCTTTGGTTACTAAGAATCAGGACGCTTTGCAATATGGGAAGCTTTTTGATACCATAAGTGTTTGTCTTAGTAAAGGCTTGGGTTGCCCTGTTGGTTCAGTACTAATAGGTTCCAAAGAGATGATAGGACGAGCTTTACGTGTTCGGAAAATGTTGGGTGGTGGTATGCGACAGGCCGGGTTTTTGGCAGCAGCAGGTAGTTATGCGTTGGAGAATAATCTAGCGCGTTTAGCAGAAGATCATGGACGGGCTAAGCAAATAGGTGTAGTGCTTTCTAATCTAAAATATATCAAGCGTGTAGAACCAATCGAGACTAATATCATCATTTTTGAAATCGATGAAAACTACCACACTAGCGAGGAATTTACAAATAAGTTATTGGAAAAGAACGTCCATATTATTAGTATGGGACAAGGTAAGCTGCGCATGGTAACCCATTTGGATTATACCAATGTCATGCATGACCGTTTGCTAGAAGTATTAACACAGCTATAAAAAAACTCTTTTTATAATCGGTTTGTTTTGAAGGCGATTGTTCAAATTTTTAATTCCATTTTCCATGCCAGCTTCCGAACGATACAATCCGCTACTTCCTATGGTTTTTCCCTGTTTATTTTTTAGTTCAAATAAAAACTGACCATTATTATTCGTTTTGCGCTCAAAACTTTTAATAGGGGAAACTGTACCGGATAAAATGCCTACTGTTTCAGTTGCCAAATGCTCATCTGAAAAAGGAATACTAGTTAAAAGCACATTTCCTGTTTCTGATTTAACCAAGAACTCAAAACTTTCAGAATTAATCTTCTTTATTTCAATCATAGTGCCATTTTTTCTTAAAGATACAGATTCTACAGATTGCTGTACATACCACAATCGTAAATTAGATAGCTGTGTATTATCTGTCCATCAATCTGAAAACATAAAGTACTTCGACAAAAAAAACAGCTTTTAAAATTCCTTATTTTCTATTTGTATTTATTAAGAAGTTGTAGATGCCACTTTATATCACCGTTCATGGCATAACCGGAGTACTCATCCAGTGATTTTCCGCTAGCATTCAAAACCTTAAGTAATGGAAACACGCCTTTTCGGTTGTGTTTTGCAACCACTTCTTTATTGTGTTTCATTTGCGTCAAAGACAATAAAGCTTGGTTTCTGGGCATATCCACATAAACAAGAATGTAATTTTCAGATGCTTGTTTAAATTCCGCTGTATCGAACAAATCTATCTTAAGCATTTTACAAGGGGGACACCAATCGCTTCCCGTAAAATAAATCAGTATGTTTTTATCTTGGTTTTCAGCAAGTTTTATTGCTGTCTCAAGATTGTACTGCCAATTGTTTTTAGCACTAGATTCTATTGTTGCTTGAGCAGATACGAGCAAGGGAAATATAAATATAAAAAGCAGTTTTTTCATTTTTAAATAGAATGAATTCGCTTATTTGAATAAAGAGTCCATTCCCGGAATATTGGGCATCCCTTCTTTCGCAACCGCTGCGAGTTCCGTTTCATTAACAGCCGTAGCGTTATTTATAGCTTTGTTTATAGTTAGAATCAAGTAATCCTCTAGCTGCTCTTTGTCTTGCAGTAAATTATTGGAAATAGCTATTTTTTTAATTTCTCGGTTAGCCGTAATAGTTACCTCCAAAAGGCCGTCTTTGGATTTTTCATCTAATAAAACTGTGTCCATTCTTTTTTTTGTTGCAGCTACTTTTTGTTGTGTCTCTTTAAGTTTACCCATCATATCTCCAAACATAATCTTCTATTTTTAAATGTTTATGAAGTAAAAGTAATAAATCCATTGACTTAGAACGTACTATTAAATTAAGATTAGTGCCAAGACTGCAACTGAATTTGCACTATTTTTGTACCCGTTATCAAAATTCCAAAACAGAGAAAAATGACCCAAATAGTCGCGCCACTTGCGAAAAAAATAACTTCAAAACTTAGTACGCACGCAGACATACGTTTAGATGATTATTATTGGTTGAATGATAGGGAAAACCCGGAAGTAATCGAGTATCTAAATCAGGAGAATGCTTATTACGAGGAACTTACGGCGCACACGAAAACATTTCAAGAGGAACTCTTTAAGGAAATGAAAGGAAGGATTAAGGAAGATGACTCTTCTGTACCTTATAAATCTAACGGTTATTGGTATAAGACGCGGTACGAATTGGGTAAGGAATATCCATTGTACTCTAGGTGTAAGGAATCTTTGGAGGCAGAAGAGATAACTATTTTTGATGGTAATCAAATGGCCCTAGGACACGATTTTTTCAAAATTGGCGGTATAGCTATAAGCCCGAACAATACATTGGCAGCCTATGGGGTAGATACAGTTTCTAGAAGGCAATATACCTTGCGAATTAAGAATCTAGAATCTGGAGAGTTATATGCCGATGAAATAGAAAACACAACCGGAGGAGGGGTATGGGCAAATGACAATAAAACCCTGTTTTATACTAAAAAAGACCCGGTTACCTTGCGGTCGGATAAAATTTATAAACATGTTTTAGGAACTGCAACAGAGCATGACGTTTTGGTTTTTGAAGAGAAAGATGACACGTTTAGTACGTTTGTCTACCGTACCAAATCAAAAAAATATTTAGTAATTGGTTCCTTTAGTACCCTATCCTCAGAATTTCAGATTTTATCTACGGACAATCCGAATGGGAAATTTAAAATATTTTCTCCCAGAGAGCGAGGTCTGGAATATACTATTTTCCACTACCAGAATGACTTCTATATTTTAACCAATAAGGATGGCGCCACTAATTTTAAATTAATGAAAGTAGGAGAGGAGGATACCTTGTCCGAAAATTGGCAGGAGTTTATCCCCCATCGGGATACTGTTCTACTGGAAGATATTGATATTTTCAAAGACTATTATGTACTATCTGAAAGGGAAAATGGCCTCAACAAAATAAAAGTAGTTAAGTGGGATGGTTCAGTATCTTATTTTCTGCCTTTTGAAAGTGAGACCTATACCGCTTATGTAGATGCAAATCCTGATTTTGATACGAAAATCCTCAGATATGGTTATAATTCGCTTACCACCCCAAGTTCTGTCTTAGATTTTAATATGCGTACCAAAGAGCAGGAAGTTAAAAAGGAACAAGAGGTTTTGGGTGGAGATTTTACGAAGTCGAATTATAAGGAGGAGCGTCTCTGGGCCACAGCAAGGGACGGAGTCAAGGTCCCCATCTCATTGGTTTATCATAAGGATACCCTCATACATCCCGAAACTCCTTTGCTGCAATATGCTTATGGTTCTTACGGGGCTACTATAGATCCGTATTTTTCTACTGTTCGCCTTAGTTTGCTGGATAGGGGTTTTGTTTATGCCATAGCCCATGTTCGCGGTGGAGAATACCTTGGTAGACCTTGGTATGAGGATGGCAAACTTCTAAAAAAGAAAAATACATTTACCGATTTCATAGATTGTTCCAATTTTTTAATCGAAATGAAGATGACCAGTGCAGCGCATTTATATGCAAGTGGTGGCTCGGCTGGAGGTTTATTGATAGGGGCCGTCGTAAATATGGTGCCGAAATTATATAATGGTGTTATCGCCGCTGTGCCTTTTGTAGACGTAGTGACTACGATGTTAGACGATTCGATTCCCCTGACAACTGGAGAGTATGACGAATGGGGAAACCCCAATGAATTGCCCTATTATGAGTATATGAAGTCTTATTCTCCTTACGATAATGTAGCTGCTCAAGAGTATCCCAATATGTTGGTTACTACGGGTTTACATGATTCTCAAGTTCAATATTTTGAACCTGCCAAATGGATTTCTAAATTACGGGACATGAAAACCAATGACAAATTACTTTTGTTTGATATAAACATGGAAGCCGGCCATGGTGGAGCTTCCGGAAGGTTTGCAGCCCTAAAGGAGATTGCAAAGGAGTATGCATTTCTGCTAGATTTAGAAGGTAAAATTCTATAGTTGAAAAAAAATAGTAATTTTGTACTGGATTTTTAACATGCAAGTAGTTTTGTTAGAACCATTAAATACAAGGATTTCCCTTATGAAAAATGAGATAAAGGCTTACAACAATATCTTAGAACTGGTAGGAAACACACCTCTAGTTAAATTAAGCAAGGTAACCGCAGGCTTCACTGGCAACTTTTATGCTAAGGTAGAGGCGTTTAACCCAGGACATTCGGCTAAAGATCGTATCGCGATTTATATCATTGAAGAAGCCGAACGCAAGGGAGTTTTAACCAAAGGCAGTACCATTATAGAAACAACTTCAGGAAATACAGGCTTTAGTATTGCTATGGCTAGTATCATTAAGGGGTATGATTGTATTTTGGCGGTAAGCTCAAAATCATCTAAGGATAAAATTGATATGCTTCGCTCTATGGGCGCAAAAGTATATGTTTGTCCCGCCCATGTAAGTGCAGATGATCCACGGTCCTATTACGAAGTGGCCAAACGATTGCACCAAGAAACAAAAGACTCTATTTATATAAATCAATATTTTAATGAGTTGAATATAGAGGCCCACTACCAATCTACCGGACCGGAGATTTGGGAGCAAACAGGAGGTCAAATCACACATTTGGTAGCTTGTAGCGGAACAGGAGGAACAATTTCTGGTACAGGGCGTTTTCTAAAGGAGCAAAATCCTAATATTAAGGTAATAGGTGTAGATGCTTATGGCTCTGTATTAAAAAAGTACCATGAAACAAGAAATTTTGATGAAAAGGAAATTTATCCTTATCGGATAGAAGGTTTGGGTAAAAATTTGATTCCTGCTGCGACAGATTTTGATATCATAGATGAGTATATTAAAGTAACCGATGCTGAAAGTGCACATACTGCAAGGGAAATTTCTAGGACCGAAGGAATGTTTGTGGGGTATACCAGTGGTGCCGCAATGCAAGCTTTAAAGCAGTTAAACGAAAGAAAAGAATTTGATAAAAACAGTATTGTAGTAACTATTTTTCCTGATCATGGCTCAAGATATATGAGTAAAATATACAGCGACCAGTGGATGGAAGATCAAGGCTTTATGAATACCAATACTGTTGAAGAAACACAAGAAATACAGTTTGTGAAGTAATTTTTTATCATTTGAGTCTTAAAAGTGGGTCTTGTGTCCACTTTTTTTTATCATAAGATTAAGTTATGAATGCTTCTTAAAAATTTTTACTTTTGCAGATAGAACTAAAGACAGGCTATGAGAGATTTATTTGATAGAATTTTAGAGAATAAGGGGCCATTAGGAAAATGGGCGTCACAAGCAGAGGGTTATTTTGTATTCCCAAAGCTGGAAGGTCCTATTTCAAATAGGATGAAGTTTCAAGGAAAGGAAGTAATCACATGGAGTATAAATGACTATTTAGGACTTGCTAATCTACCGGAAATAAAGAAGGTAGATGGAGATACTGCAGCTGAGTACGGTTCTGCCTACCCTATGGGCGCTCGAATGATGAGTGGCCATACAGAGTTTCATGAGCAGTTGGAGGAAGAGTGCGCGGAGTTCGTAAGTAAAGAATCAGCCTATTTGTTGAATTTCGGTTATCAAGGTATTATGTCTACCATAGATGCTTTGGTTTCCAAGGATGATATTATTGTGTACGATGTGGATTGCCACGCGTGCATTATAGATGGTGTTCGTTTACATATGGGCAAGCGTTTTACCTTTAAACATAATGATATTGACAGTTTGAAAGTGAATCTCGAGCGTGCTACTAAAATGGCCGAACAGACTGGAGGTGGAATTCTCGTGATTTCTGAAGGTGTTTTTGGAATGCGTGGCCAGCAAGGAAAGCTAAAAGAAATAGTAGCTCTTAAAGAAAAGTATAAATTCAGATTTTTGGTCGATGATGCCCATGGTTTTGGAACCTTAGGAGAAACAGGAGCTGGAGCAGGACAGGAACAAGGAATACAGGACGAAATTGACGTCTATTTTGCAACATTTGCAAAATCTATGGCTAGTATTGGCGCGTTTGTAGCAGCGGATAAGGGAATCATTGATTACCTAAAATATAATCTACGTTCCCAAATGTTCGCTAAGTCCTTACCTATGGTCTACGTAAAAGGAGCTTTAAAACGTTTGGATATGTTGCGTACACAACCGGAGCTTAAGGCAAAGCTTTGGGAAAACGTAAATGCCTTACAAAACGGACTTAAAGAAAAAGGATTTGATATAGGAACTACCACAAGTTGTGTTACACCCGTGTATTTGAACGGTAGTATACCTGAGGCAATGGCATTAGTTAAGGACTTGCGCGAGAATTACAGTATTTTCTGTTCTATTGTAGTATATCCGGTAATACCTAAAGGACTAATTTTATTACGTTTGATTCCTACAGCAACACATACCATGGAGGATATTATAGAAACTTTGGCTGCTTTTTCTGCAATCAGGGAGCGTTTAGAAAACGGAACTTATAAAAGACTTTCCGCTGCCGTAGCTGCAGCCATGGGAGAGTAGTGTAAATAGTACTCATAAAAAAGGGCCTGAACAATTTAAATTGTTCAGGCCCTTTTTGTGAATAAGAATCTTGGTTTATTTAAAATCAAACAGTCTCATAGACACCTTACTGTCTTGTTGATAGTAGTGGTGACCTTATTTAAAATAGCAACTACATAGCCTTTCCACTTTACCTATTTTTAGGAGTGATACGCTCGCCGCGACAACCGAAATTTGATTTTATGAAATCTTAAACAAGATGCATTTGTTATATGCTACTCAGCTTTAAATATTTTTTTTATAGGTCCGTCGTCTTTTGTAGACTACAGGGTCAAAGTGTTTCCAAATTTGTTGAATAGCTGTATTGTCTGCAAGTTCTGGGGTACGGTAACACATTTCAATTTTCTTTTCTCGGAATGTCTTATGGTACTCGTTAAAAATGATAGCGGTAACGCCTTTATTTTGGTAACTAGGTTCGATACCGATTAGATAAAAAATAACATCCTTACTATGTTTTCTAGCTCTTAATAAATGAAAAATACCAAATGGGAATAATTTTCCTTTCGCCTTTTGTAGTGCTTCCGAAAAAGAAGGCATAACGATGGCAAACGCAACCAGGGTATTTTCTTTATCCACAACAAACTTTATATACTCAGGGTTTATAAAACTGATGTATTTCTTTTTAAAATACGCCTTTTGTATGTCGGTAATAGGCACAAAGGAGGACAAGCTCGCATAACTGTCATTAAAAAGGTCGAACATTTTATCTGCCCACGGCATCACATCTTTGGTTTTGGTAAAGTTAAGTGGCCGAAGTTCATACCGTTTTTTTATAATCTCCTGAATACGTGAAAAATACTTTGGGTCCGCATTTTTTTCAGGGAATTTTTGCTCTAAATATTCCTTTTCTTTTTTAAAACCTAAGCGTTCTAGATGGTCTTTATAGTAGGGATGGTTGTACCAAGTAATCATAGTGCCGATATGCTCAAAACCTTCTACAAGCACGCCTACCTTGTCCAAATTAGAAAACCCCACAGGACCCTCTATAAATTCCAATTTGTTTCTTGTTCCAATTTCTGAAACCTTTTGCAGTAAAGCTTCAGATACCTTTTCATCATCTATAAAATCGAACCAACCAAAGCGCATTTTTTTAACCTGTTGTTGGTTTACTTCCAGTCGGTTTATCATTGCCGCAACTCTTCCTACAATTTTATCATTATTATAGGCTAGGAAAAACCATGCATCGGCATCTTTGAAAACGGGATTCTTGGTCCTGTCAAAGCTGTCTAACTCATCATTGATTATGGGAGGTACCCAATAAGGGTTGTCCTTGTACAAGGAAAAGGGAAAGGTTACGAATTTTTTTAAGTCTTTTTTAGAGGTAACCTCTTTTACTCTGATCATCGATTAGCTTTACAGCTATCAATATTAGGGATATTAATCAGAACTTGAAAGTATTAAAAATGGAATACCACCAGTGTGGTTATGCTAAAAGTGGTCAGGTTGGTTCAGTCAAGCTGGACGCGAATGAGAATTAGTCTCAATTCTTACCCCGTGTGCTTGTATTGAGGTTTTTTGGCTTTGTAAGCGAGGGTAATTTTAAAATTCAATTTCTCCGGTATCTTTCTTTTTCTTTTTTTGCGCTTTTTTAAGTTTGCGTAGTTGTTTTTTGGAGGGCCCAAGATCTATATCCTCTGCGCCGCTTCCTTTTATACCCTTCTTTCCTTTTTCCTTGTTGTCCTTTGTCATGGCGTCTTTCTCAATAGCTCCTCCATTTTCGTCTGCCGCTTGGTCTGCTATTGGCACTAGTTTATCCTTATGAAAATCAAATCTATAGGAACCGCCAATGCTAACAAAAACACGGGAAGGTGTGTTTTTAAAACTAGCTCCTAAATTCATATCCACTTGTAGCCGTTCGTTCATTAAATATGCTATACCGCTACGTATCAGCAGGTCTGAATACCTATCGCTTTGAATGCCTTGGTGTTCTGCGAAAACACTCCATTTGGGATTTTTAAAGGCATGTGAAATGGAGATGAGATAACTTAATTCTGGAAATTCAGTGCCTATTCGATCATATGCGGTATTAGTGATTAAAACCATTCTAGGGGTCAATTTACTCTGTGTAGCAATCATGGCACGGGGAGAAATAGAGGCTTCACCCCGGTAAAAAGGATTGTCACCTAAAACAAAATTTGCTCCTGCATAAATGGACACTGCTGGTAAAAGATTTTTAAATTGAAATTTATTGTTTGCGCGCCAGCTGTAAAGGTTAGGCTTATTTCGTTCTGGATTTTTGAAAGGATCATAGACTAAAAATTTGAGTCCAAGTCTGTTGCGTTGAAAATCGGTACGGGTTTCGCTAAGATCAAAATTATTGAATAGGATGTCTTGATTTTGGAAGGTACCTTCGTAATTCAATTCCAAGGTTTCAAAAAGTAGCCCGTACCGTAAGGAAATATCACTTCCCCAAATATCAGATTGTGTATTTAGAGGTCCGTGATCTTGTTGTTCGTAAAAAACCCCCATTTCCATTTGCACAACGTTTTTACCTACAGCATAGGCACTTACAGAAAGCCCAGGTCGGTTGGAATTGATGACATCTGTATATTGTCCGGTGAGCGACACTGATGCCATAAAAAGAAGTAAAGAAAGCCTTCCTATAGTTATTTTAATGCAAGCGGGAATTCCCATGAATACGACTTTATAATTATTTTAATACTTTAGAATCTAGTAATACAACGTGATAATTGTATTTTTGATATATAAGTATTTAATTAAATGGCTTTTTTAAAAACAATTTTATTTATCCTTTTAGGGTATTATCTGCTAAAACTATTAGCAAAACTGTTTGTACCTAAAATCATCAATTACGCAGCAAAGAAAACCGAATCGCATTTCAAACAGGCGTTTGAAGGCTTTGAGCAACAGCGAAGACCACAAGAGGAGCAGGCTGGAGATGTTGTTATGAAAAAAAAATCTACGAAACGCAAGATGGATAGTGAAAAAGTAGGCGAGTATATAGACTTTGAAGAAATAGACTAGTTATCTTTACGTAACCAACGACCACCTGGCAAATGAAGAAAGGTTTACGATTCTTTTTTACGCATTTTTTTGTAACCGTATTTTTTATCATAGCCGCATTGGCTTATTTCCACCCCGTACTGCAGGGGAAGGTGATTTACCAGCATGATATTGCCCAATACACGGGCATGGCTAAGGAGCAAAATGATTTTCGTAAACAGAACGATGCTGAACCTTACTGGACCAATAGTGCTTTTGGTGGAATGCCCACGTATCAACTAGGTGCCAATTACCCACATAACTACATAAAACAATTGGATAGATTGATACGGTCACTACCTAGGCCTGCTGATTATTTATTCCTTTATTTCATTGGTTTTTATATTCTTCTGTGCTGCTTAAAAGTAGATTATCGTCTCGCTATCGTAGGCGCTCTTGCTTTTGGTTTCTCTACTTATTTGATTATTATTATCGGAGCAGGTCATAATTCTAAAGCACATGCAATGGGATATCTACCCATTTTACTAGCAGGAATAGTGCTGGTTTTTAGAAAAAAATACTTGTGGGGATTCTTACTCACTGCCTTGGCCATGGCATTGGAAATTGTTGCCAACCATTATCAAATGACCTATTACTTTATGCTTCTGGTTTTGGTACTAGGTGTCGTATACCTTGTTGATGCCATAAAAAAGAAGGAATTAAAACACTATTTCGCTTCCGTAGGATTACTTTTATTGGCAGTAGGTCTGGGTATCGCAGCTAATGCAACAGGATTGTTGGCGACAAAGGAATATGCGGATTGGAGTACTAGGGGCAAAAGTGAACTGACTATAAACCCTGACGGGACTATAAAGGAAAATACAGGCGGATTAAGTAAGGAGTATATAACCCAATGGAGCTATGGTATTTCGGAATCCTTGAATTTGTTTGTACCACGATTGTTTGGAGGAGCCTCTGAAGAAAACTTAGGGGAAGATTCCAAATCTTTTAATTATTTGGTAGATAAAGGCTTGCCCAGATCTAGCGCTTTGGATTTTGTTTCCGGTGTCCCACTTTATTGGGGACAACAGCCTATAACCTCCGGGCCCGCGTATATTGGGGCGGTGGTAATCTTTTTGTTTATCCTAGGCCTGTTTTTGGTGCGCGGAAAGCATAAATGGTGGTTGCTATTTGGCTCATTGCTGTCCTTGGTATTGTCTTGGGGAAAAAATTTCAGCGTACTGACGGATTTTATGATTGACTACTTTCCGCTTTACGATAAATTTAGGGCCGTTTCATCCATACAGATCATATTGGAACTTTGTGTACCTATATTAGCTATTCTAGCCCTTAAGAAAATCATATCCTCTAAGGTAGATGTTAAGGACAAATTAGGTGCTTTAAAGATGGCAGCTGGAGTCGTTTTTGGATTGGGTGCACTTTTGTTTCTCTTTAAGGGCATGTTCGATTTTGTTGGTCCTAGCGATGAGCGTCTGCGAATGACCGGCTTGGAGGAATTACCGGAAATGTTACGATTAGACAGAAAGGCGGTATATACTAGTGATTTGCTACGTTCTTTAGGCTATGTGCTCTTTGCTACCGTACTACTTTGGTTTTTTGTAAAACAAAAATTAAAGACCAATTTGGTTATTATTACTATTGGTGCCCTAATTGTTTTTGATTTAGTAGGGGTGAACCTGAGGTATGTGAATAGCGATAGTTTTGTTTCCAAACGAAAAATGCTACAACCTTTTCAAGCTACAGCAGCGGATAAGCAAATATTAAAAGATGACGGTGTATTCCGGGTTTTTGATCAGACCGATGGTTTTGATTCAGCTAAAACCGCGTACTTTCATAATAGCATTACGGGCTATCACGCCGCTAAACCGGCAGGAATGCAAGATTTGTTCGAGTACCATGTTTACAACGGTAACCTATCCGTATTCAACATGCTAAATGTAAAGTATCTGGTACGTCAAGATGAGGAAGGGAATGCCTTCCCCATTGAAAATCCCAATGCAAACGGGAACGCTTGGTTTATTAAAGAGCTCCGGCAGGTTAATTCTGCAGATGAAGAAATAAGGGCTTTGGATAGTTTAGATACAAGTACTATAGCAGTTGTAAATTCAAGTAAATTTAAAAATATCAATAGGTTCGATTACCAGTTGGATTCAACTGCAACTATAACGCTTTCAGATTATAAACCGAATCATCTGACCTATGAATCTCAAAACCCCAATGCGGGTGTTGCCGTGTTTTCGGAAATGTATTATCCGGATGGTTGGAACGCGTATATAGATGGGAAGTCTCTAGATCATTTTAAGGTAAACTATGTATTACGCGGTTTGAAAATCCCTGAAGGAAAGCATACTATCGAATTTAAGTTTGAACCTAAAGTGGTTCAATTAGGAAGTCAGATTACGTTGGTAAGTACTATTTTGTTGGGGCTTGTGCTACTGGGTGGTATAGGATTTTCTTTTTGGAAAGCTAGAAAGCGGGACGCGTCCTAATGAAACCAAAATCCTTAAAACACACATTGGAAGGATTATTTTAAGTATCAAAGGTTACATGTGACCGATGAATAACAATAAAAGAAACACATGAAAAAGGTATTGGTTATTACGTACTACTGGCCACCCGCAGGCGGTCCTGGGGTACAACGGTGGTTGAAATTTGTAAAATATCTTGGTGATTTTGACATTGAACCAGTGATGTATGTACCCGAAAATCCGCAATATCCTTTGCTAGATTCTTCTTTGCTAAGTGAGGTGCCTCAGGATGTTACCATATATAAACAGCCTATTTTTGAGCCCTATAGCTTCGCTAGCTTTCTTTCCAGTAAAAAGACCAAACGTATTAGTTCGGGCATCATTCAGACAAAAAATCAGTCACTAACAGAAAAATTTCTATTATGGATTCGTGGTAACTTCTTCATTCCTGATGCTCGTAAATATTGGGTACGACCGTCCGTGGAATATCTTCATGGTATTATACAAAAAGAAGGAATCGATACCATTATTACCACTGGGCCGCCGCACAGCGTGCATCTTATTGGTCATTACCTTAAGGAGTTTAATAACGTACAATGGATAGCAGATTTTAGAGATCCATGGACGTCTATTGGCTACCATAAAAAATTAAAATTGACGTCATTTGCAAAGAGTAGGCACAAAGAATTAGAACGTTTGGTGTTGACGAGCGCTGATAAACTAATAGTGACAAGCCAAACTACAAAGCAAGAATTCAGGAAGATATCTAACAAGCCTATAAAAGTCATTACCAACGGCTACGATTTGGAAAAGCCACGTGATGTTGTTTTGAACGAGTTGTTTACTATTTCCCATATTGGATCTATGCTTACCGGAAGAAACCCGGAAAACCTTTGGCACGTGCTTTCGGAACTGATACAAGAAAATGAAGCTTTTAAAAGCAAGTTGCGTTTGCAGTTTATAGGCGTAATCAGTAAGGATATTTTGCAGCGATTAAAGGCATTTGGTTTGGAGCCTTTTATTGTTATGCTAGGCTACGTGAAACATGACGCTGCTATTGCGTTTCAACAAAAATCTCAAGTATTACTTTTGGCAGAAATCGATACCGAGGAAACCAAGGGAATTATTCCGGGGAAACTGTTCGAGTATATGGCTTCGGGCCGACCTATTTTGGGTATAGGACCCAAAAGTTGGGAAGTTGCGAGTATCGTAGCACACACGAAAACTGGTGCTATTTTTGAATACAGCTCTCATACTGAACTTAAAAATGTACTTTTAAACTGGTTCCATCAATATGAAAAGCAAGATTTGAATGTATCTTCCATGCATGTTGAAAATTATAGCAGGCGTGAACTTACACGACAACTAGCAGCATATATCTAATGGGTATAGTACTTAAACAGTCTTTAAATAATACTATTGTCACCTATATAGGTTTCGCCATAGGGGCCGTTAACACCCTGTTCTTGTATACAAATTTTATGCAAGCTGATCACTATGGTCTGGTGCAAGTAGTGTTCTCCGTCGCAGCGGTATTGATGCCGGTATTAGCCTTTGGCGTACCCAATGCCATGGTCAAATTCTATAGTAGTTTTAATTCAGAAAAAGAGCAGGAAGGTTTTCTAACTATGATGCTTTTACTTCCATTAGTATTCATCCTCCCAGTAGCGATTTTGAGCTATGTTTCCAATGAGGCTATTGGCGTCTTATTGTCTAATAAGAATCCTATAGTCCGTGACTATGTTTGGCATATATTTTTAACAGGTATGGCCATGGCTTATTTTGAAGTCTTTTATGCATGGGCACGTATCCGAATGAAATCCGTTTTCGGTAATTTTTTGAAGGAAATCTTTTGTAGGTTAGGGCAGTCCGTTTTATTGGTCCTATTATATTTTGATTATATAGAAATCGAGTTTTTTATTAATGCCTTAGTTGGGTTTTATTTGTTGCGTATGCTCTTAATGAAGCTATATGCCTTTACACTTAGAATGCCCAAGCTGAAAATTTCTTTACCATCCAATTGGTGGAATATTGTAAAATATAGTGGCCTGATTATTTTAGGTGGATCTACGGCAGTTGTATTGATGGAGGTGGATAAGGTAATGCTGAATAATTTTTTAGCATTGGAAAATGTAGCTTATTATGCTGTAGCAGGATTTATTGCCTCTACTATAGCGGTTCCTTCTAGGGCAATGCACCAGATTACCTACCCGCTTACAGCAGAGTATTTGAACAGGAAGGATAGTGTATCTCTTAAACGATTATACCGAAAAAGCTCATTGACACTCTTCATTATTGCAGGCTTGCTCTTTCTTTTGATTATTCTTAATCTCGATGATTTGTATCAAATGCTTCCAGAGGGCTATACCGATGGATTTCTGATTGTGTTCTGGATTGGACTAGTTAAAGTGTATGATGCACTGTTGGGTAATAATAATTCGATACTTTATAATTCGGATTATTATCGTTCCATCCTCTTTTTTGGGGTGTTATTGGCGGTAATGGCTATTGGGTTTAATTTATTGTTAATTCCTGCCTATGGTATTAAAGGTGCTGCTATCGCAAGTTTCATGGCATTTTTCATTTATAATACACTTAAATTATACTACGTTAAATCCAAGTTTCATATTTCACCCTTTACAATAGAAACTGTGAAAGTATTTGCCTTGTTACTTATTGTCGGGGTTCTTTTTTATGCTTTTCAGTTTTCATTTCACCCCATCGTCAATATTATTTTGAAAAGCTCTTTAATTTCAGTAATGTATGTAGGTATACTTTATCGATTCAAAATTTCTGAGGATGTATATGGCGTGCTTTCTAAGTTTTTAAAGAAGTAGGTATGTGTTGTATTGCAAGCCATGTTGCTGAGGAACAAGAGATTCCAGTTCGTTTGCAAGAATATGGTGTGGGTATCTTTGATATCCTTTCCACAAAATCAGCCTTAAAAAAAGCACTTAAAAAAAAATTAATATGGGTGGACGGGAAAATAGGGACCACGGCTACCCTAATCTTGGGAGGAGAGCGTATCGAATTAAAACAATCAGTAGAGAGAAACAATACAAGACAAATAAAGCTCGACTTAAAAGTGCTGTATGAAGATGACTATTTGGCCATTGTTTTAAAACCTGCGGGAATAGCTGTTAGCGGTAATCAGTTTTTGACCGTTGCCAATGCCTTGGTACAGAATTTACAAAAAAGCGATGCTTTTGATGCTGTTCTTCCTCAACCGGTGCATCGTTTGGATTATCCTACTACTGGGGTGCTTTTGGTAGGAAAGAGCAGTTCTGCTATTATTCAATTGAACAGATTGTTCGAAAAAAAACAAATACAAAAAACTTATTACGCTGTTAGTATTGGGCAAATGAAGCAAAAGGATAAGATTACAGTTCCGGTTGATGGTAAAGAAGCTATTTCTAGTTATGAGGTAGAACAAAGTTTAGTCTCCGAACGTTTCGGTTATTTGAACTTGGTAAAACTGCAACCAAAAACCGGGAGAAGACATCAGTTGAGAAAACATTTATCCGCCATAGGAAATCCTATTTTGGGAGATGCGGACTATGGAAGGGAAGGCTTAGTCCTAAAAGGAAAGGGATTGTACCTACATGCTTATTCGCTAGAATTTGTTCATCCTATTACCAAAGAAAAATTAGAAGTTAAAAACGAACTGCCAAAAAAGTTTAAGAAATTATTTGTGGTAGCATGAGGAGTATACTTTTACCAGTAAAATAGTAGTATGTAAAAACCTATACCTTTTAAGGGAGACTTACAGGTAGGGCCATAAAAAAAGCCCCGCAACGGATAAATCCGCTACGGGGCTAAACAACTAACCAACCTAAAAACTGCCTTTGTTACCCTGAATTTATTTCAGGTTTTTTTACTGTCTTCTGCTGTTTCTTGTTGCAGCAGATTTTGAAGTACTTCTAGCAGGAGCTTTACTTACCGATCTTGAGCTGGTACTTTTACGTACCGTACTTTTTGATCTAGATGGAGCTTTACTCACAGTTCTAGTAGTAGCACTTCTTTGTGTTCTAGCTTGACTGCTTCGTGCAGTGGTGCTTCGTGTCGCAGGTTTTTTATACGTAGTACTGGTTCTTGAAACAGTCTTACTTCTAGGAGTTCTAGTAACTTCTCTCTTGGTTACCGTTCTCCCTTTATTACCTCTTACCGCACTACTATTTCCACGTTTTACAGTAGAACTATTAGTACTACGCTTTACAGTGGAAGTTCTATTTTCCAAACCACTATTTCTGTTAGACCGGCTAGTACTGTTAGACGCTATAGTTCTATTGGTACGTAATCCGTTATCTCTTTTAGCAACAGTACTACCTCTTTTCGTAGTACTTCTATTGCTTCTATTGGAATTATCTCTTACCGCTACCCTTTTATCATTTCTATAAATGGTAGCTCTTTCTCGTCTAACGTTATTATATCTATGTTCCCTGCCAATCTGAGCATAAGCTCTTCTTTGATTGTATCTATATGGTCTGTGCCATGTATAACGAACAGGAGCATAGAATCTTCTATAAGGTGTTGTCCAAACATTACAAAAACCTATTGCTGGTCTAGCAAACCATCTATGGAAGGGACGGTATACATAACGTCTGTTGTACACATTTACAAAGCCATTGTAGTGGCTAAAAACACCGCGGTTGTAAAAGATATTCATCCCACCAATTCTATTAACAAAACCGTTGTTAAAGTTGATGTTAACCACACCTATCCTATTTACACGACCATAATAGTCATAAAATACAGGTACATTTTCTACTTGTATAATCGCTCCATAATCGTCGTATTGTACAAAAGGGTTATAGTTAAATCCTGAATTAAAGGTGATGCCTACATTTCCAATTTGGGTGCCAGCACCAATATTCAATCTGTTATCTACATAAAAATCAAATTCACCATCTGGAAATACAGAAAAGGTCACGCCATTTTCAACAAAAATGAATGAATTTCCAGCATTAAAGTTGACGGTAGCAACCTTATCTTCAGCTATTGCGGCATTGGCCATTGCTGTTCCAAAAAGTACCGCTGTAATAATAAGTACGAACTTTTTCATAATATAAGGTTTTAGTCCTGCCTAGTGGCAGGTGGTTTTGAATGTAACTATTCACATTCCCTTATCTAATTACAAACAGCGTGCCAAAAATATATATATAAACGTATATAACTGAAAATCAGTTAATTAAATTTATATTATTATTTAATTTTAGCAAAAGAAGAAGTTATTGTTTTTGATAATTAGCTAATTTAAACTTATGTAATGGGATATTTCTCTCCATTTCCCCATTCTGTCCAAGACCCGTCATATAAGAAAACCTGATTGCTTAAAACCAAGCTAACGGCAAAAAGAGGAATACATGCTGTTATGCCCGAGCCACAGGAAAATAGGAGTGGTAGGTTACCTATGGGTAAAGCTTTAAAAGTTTTACTTAGTTCTTTTGTAGGTAATAGTTTTCCATCCTTTAAAACCTTAGTATAGGGCAGGTTTATTGATTTTGGAATATGTCCTCTTTTCAAATATGTTCTTGGTTCTGAAACCATACCTAGGAAGCGTTCTTCACTTCGGGCATCAATAATTAGATAATTGTGAGTGTTAATATTAGCTACGATATCTTCAGCTTTTTTTAACCTTGTTGGATTAAACTCTGATTTGAAATTACCTGGCGGATAGTTTCTCGCATATGCTGCAGTACAACTTCCCCTTTGTTTTATCCATTCCGGAAGTCCGCCGTCCAAGACTGCTACCATATCGTGTCCCATGGTTTTAAACATAAACCATACCCTAGGACTAGAATAAATTCCTTTGGCATCGTATATAATAATTATGGAATTCGTATGTATTCCTAAATTTATGCAGCCCTTTTCAAATTGTTGTGGAGTAGGCATTGTGTTGGGTAAGCTGGCATCAGAATCGGAAAATATATTTTTTATATCAAAAAAGCGTGCGCCTAGAATATTTTTAGGGGTAAAATCAGCACAATTTTCTGATACTGTAGGAATGGTAGCATCAAGAATTACCAAATTTGGGTTGTTGATATTTTCCCTTAACCATGAAACCGATACTAACTGCTTTTCCATCGCATGAGGTTATAATTTCTGCTTCAAATACTTCGCCGTAAAAGACTTTTTACTCTTCGCTACTTCTTCTGGAGTACCTTCTGCCAATAGTTCTCCTCCGTTTTCCCCACCACCGGGACCAAGGTCAATTATATAATCGGCACATTTTATCAATTCCACATTGTGCTCAATGACGACTATGGAATGTCCTTTTTTGATTAGCGCGTTGAAGGATTTTAATAGTTTTTGGATATCATGGAAATGAAGCCCCGTAGTAGGTTCATCAAAAATGAATAAAGCTTTGTCCTTGGTAGTACCTTTTACCAAAAAGGAAGCTAGTTTAATACGCTGTGCTTCTCCGCCGGATAGGGTAGAGGAAGATTGCCCTAAGGTTACATACCCTAAACCTACGTCTTGTAGGGGTTTGAGTTTGTTTATAATTTTTGTTTGTTCTCCTGCCTTGAAAAATGCAATGGCATCATCTAGCGTCATCCTAAGGAGGTCATCTATATTGGCATTGTTGAAGGTGACTTCTAATACATCTTTTTTGAATCGCTTACCGCCGCAGGTATCGCATTCCAAATGCACATCGGCCATGAATTGCATCTCTACCGTAATTTCACCTTCGCCCTTACACTTTTCGCATCGGCCACCATCCACGTTAAATGAAAAATGTTTGGCTTGGTAGTTTCGAATCTTGCTTAGTTTCTGATTGGCAAATAGATTTCGGATATCATCATACGCTTTAATATAGGTTACTGGATTTGACCGGGAAGAACGTCCAATGGGATTTTGATCTACGAATTCTACGTGTTTAATATGCTGGTATTTCCCAGATACCGAACTAAATTGTCCTGCTTTTTCGCCATAGCCACCTACTTCCTTTAGTATTATAGGATATAATAATTTTTTGACCAACGTACTCTTTCCACTTCCAGAAACTCCTGTTACCACAGTAAGCATATCTAAAGGAAAGGTTACATTGATATTTCTCAGATTATTTTCCCTACATCCTATTATTTGAATATGGTTCTTGGAGGTTCGTCTTTCTTTAGGTACTTCTATTTCCATAGTACCATTCAAATAACTAGCAGTTAATGAAGTTGATTTAAGTACCTCACTTAGGGTTCCTTGCGCGACTACCTTTCCGCCATGCGTACCAGCTTCCGGGCCAATATCTATAACTTCGTCTGCAGCTTTCATTATATCTTCGTCATGCTCAACTACTATTACCGTATTGCCTAAGTTGCGCAGGGATAGTAATACTTCTATCAAATTTTCAGTATCCTTTGGATGTAAGCCTATACTAGGTTCGTCTAAAATATACATGGAACCTACCAAACTACTTCCCAAAGAGGTAGCGAGATTAATACGCTGACTTTCACCCCCAGATAGGGTGTTAGATTTTCTATTTAGGGTAAGATAGTTGAGACCTACATTATTTAAAAAGCCAAGTCTTGTTTTTATCTCTTTTAATAAACGGTCTGCAATATGGGCGTCATTTGCGTTCAACTCCATCTGCTCAAAAAAGAGTATTAGTTTTTCTATGGATATACCTACCAGTTCGGAGATAGATGTTCCTCCGACTTTTACATAGTCCGTCTCTGGCCTCAATCGCTTTCCGTTACAGGTATTGCATTTAGTTTTTCCACGATATCTGGAGAGCATTACCCTATTTTGGATTTTATAACTCTTTTCCTCTAAGGAAGTAAAGAATTTATGAAGTCCTATAAAATGTTCATTCCCGTCCCAAACAAGTTTTTGTTGCGCTTCGGTAAGCTCAAACCACGGTTTGTGTATTGGGAAATCAAATGTATAAGCAGAATTAACCAATTGGTCTCTGTACCAACCCATACTATCACCCCGCCATGGAAAAACAGCATTTTCAAAAACAGAAAGCGCAGTATTGGGAATTACCAAATCTTCGTCTATACCTATGACATCCCCATACCCTTCACATTTGGGGCAAGCGCCATAAGGGTTGTTAAAACTGAACAGATGCACATTGGGTTCCAAGAACAGCATACCGTCCAGTTCAAAGGTATTGCTGAATAATGTTTGTTCCTTATCGACTAAGGTTTCAATAATACATTTTCCTTTTCCTTCAAAAAAAGCAGTGTCTACTGCATTAGCTAGTCGGTTGTAAAAATCTTCGTCGTCCTTTGTAATAATACGGTCTATGACCAAATAAAATTCCTTTCCAATAGTTTCTGGTACTTGATCTATCCTAATGACCTCATTGTTATATTTGATACGGGCATATCCCTGCTTAGAAAATAACTGTAAGGATTTTTGGGTGTCCCTATCTTCCCTTATTTGTATAGGTGCAAGAAGAAGTAGTTTGGTGTTTTCTGTATAGGTTTTAACATGGGATATAACATTAGTCACTGTATCTTTTTTAACCTGATTACCAGAAATAGGCGAAAAAGTTTTCCCTATTCTGGCGTACAATAGTTTAATGTAGTCATAAATTTCTGTGGTGGTCCCAACCGTAGACCTAGGATTAGTGGAGTTTACTTTCTGCTCAATGGCAATTGCGGGGGCTATACCTTTAATATAATCCACTTTGGGCTTATCTAGTTTTCCCAAAAATTGTCTGGCGTAAGAAGATAGACTTTCTACATAACGTCGCTGGCCCTCTGCATAGAGTGTGTCAAACGCCAAACTAGACTTACCAGAACCAGAAAGACCCGTAATTACTACAAGCTTGTTTCTTGGGATAACAACATCGATATCCTTAAGATTATGTAGTTTGGCACCTTTAATTATAATATTTTCCTTGGGGTTAACTTCTGAGATATTGGGCATATTTTCGGATAAGGTTGCAAAGATACAATTTGCTGTTTTTAATTTGAACTCATTATATATTGATGTTGCATTTCATCGAATAATTTCACATAATTTTTAGGCTATCTATTTTTTTATATCTTTGAAGCTCACTTAAAATTCGATTCGCCTATAGCGCACCTTTACTTTGTAACGTTTAGAATAACACTTAAAGCAAACCTTTTTCAAATGAACTAGGTGATGCTTTAACCCACAAAAGTAAAGCTATGGAAGTACAGATCGAAGATTCCCAACTTGTTAGTCATTATATAAAAGGAGATGAAAGAGCTATAGGAGTTCTTATTAATCGTCATAACTCCCGTCTTACTGGATTTATTTATTCCAAGGTAGGGGACAGGGAATTAACAGAAGATATCTTTCAGGATACCTTTATGAAAGTTATACGCACACTTAAACGGGGTGCATATAATGAAGAAGGGAAATTTCTTCCTTGGGTAATGCGAATAGCCCACAACCTTGTTATAGACCATTTTAGAAAGAATAATAGAATGCCCATGTTCAACGCTACGGATAGCTATAACATATTTGCTATGATGGGTGATGATAAGTTAAATGCTGAAAAACAATTGATCAAAGATCAGATAGATAATGATTTACGTCATTTGATAGCCGAACTTCCCGAAGATCAACAAGAAGTTTTGGAAATGCGTTTATACAAAGACATGAGCTTTAAGGAAATATCTGACAATACGAACGTAAGTATTAACACAGCACTAGGTAGGATGCGTTATGCACTTATCAACTTAAGAAAGCTTGTAGAGGCTAATAACATAGTTTTAACGAATTAATGTGCCACAGGTCGAGTGGATCTACTATTTTTATTTTCGAACCGTTCTACTATTGAACCAAAATGAAAAACAATATGGAGAAAGTTTACGCTAAGAAAAAAGATAAATGCAAGTTAGCAACAGCAAAGCCGGAAACAGTTGAGTTTTTATTGGCATTTTCTAAATCGCTAAAAATAACGGAGGCCAAAGGCATAACCTTTGAAAGTAATTTAAATTAATTGCCTCATCAATAATATAGGGCCTCAAGGATATCTTCCTTGGGGCTTTTCTTTTTTATAAGCATAAGATTACTAGATAATCCTATGATTACTTCCATTGTGATATGTTTCCCACACAACTACTCGTATACCTATTTATTGTATAAAAAATAAGTATTCGTTGTTTCACATCATAAAAGAGGGGTTTTACAACATACTTTTTTGTGCAGGGTGGCTTTTCTCTAGTTTTATATCAGAAATAAATAACTAACGAATATTTACTAACAGATTCCCAAATCGTTAACCCTAAAAGAAAGTAACTCGCATGGAACTAAAAATTGATGATTCAGAACTAGTAAGAGATTATATCAGTGGAGACGAAAAAGCGCTTTCAGTGCTTATTAACCGACACAACCAAAGAATTACCAGTTTTATCTATTCCAAGGTATTGGATAGGGATATTACAGAAGATATTTTTCAGGATACTTTTATTAAGGTTATAAAAACACTGAAAAAAGGTAGGTATAGTGAGGAAGGTAAATTTTTACCTTGGGTAATGCGTATTTCTCATAACCTTATTATAGATCACTTTAGGAAGAACAAGAGAATGCCTATGTTTGAAGGCAGCGATGATTTTAATATTTTCTCTGTAATTGGTGATGATAAACTAAATGCAGAAAAACAATTAATCAAGGATCAGATAGATAATGATCTAAGGCATTTAATAGAGGAGCTTCCAGATGATCAGAAAGAAGTACTGTTAATGCGTATTTATAAGGATATGAGTTTTAAGGAAATATCTGAAAATACTGGGGTTAGTATTAATACCGCTTTGGGTAGAATGCGTTATGCATTGATTAACATGAGAAAAATAATTGAAAAAAACAATATTGTTCTGACAAACTAATTCTCCCAAAAATCGGCTAAAACAATATTTCCATATTTGTTCCGTTATTTCAGTGTAACAACAATGGAAATATGGAAAAAATTTACTCTAATTATCAAGAACAAACCGGTTTTAACAAGGTATGTCCGAAAACAATCAACTTTTTGTTGAGTTTTTCTCAGGCACTTTATGAAATCGAGTATAAAGATTTAAAGTTCGAGACTTTCTTAAATTAACAAAAAGACCCGCAATTAGCGGGTCTTTTTGTTTTTATAATAATCGCTTAAAACCGTTTTTCTACCAATAGTACTGGTGATAACGTCTTTTTGAAGGTCCCAAGCCCTAGCTGGCGAGTATTCCCTTCCGTACCAGATGATTTGTAAGTGAAGTTCGTTCCATAAATCTTTTGGAAAAAGCCGTTTAGCGTCTTTTTCGGTCTGTACTACGTTTTTGCCATTAGTGAATCCCCATCTGTACATGAGCCTGTGAATATGTGTATCTACAGGAAAAGCAGGAATACCAAAAGCTTGTGAAACCACTACACTTGCCGTTTTATGTCCAACGGCAGGGAACTCTTCTAGTAATTCAATTTCTTTTGGTACGATACCATCATAACGCTCCACTAGTATTTTTGAAAGTCCATAAATTCCCTTCGATTTCATAGGGGAGAGGCCAACGGGTCTTATTATTTCCCTTATTTGTTCTACGGATAATGTTATCATGTCATACGGGTTGTCTGCTTTAGCAAATAATAAAGGTGTAATCTTATTCACACGCACGTCTGTACTTTGTGCAGATAAAAGGACTGCAATGAGTAGGGTATAGGGGTCTTTATGGTCCAAGGGAACTGGAATCTCTGGATAAAGCTCCTGTAGTTTGGAAATAGTAAAGGCAACTTTTTCTGCTTTCGTCATTTATTGTTTAATTTTACTATAGAACAGTTGAACATTATTAATTACAAAAAGACTATGAATACATTAAAAGTAGGGGAAATGGTTCCTGCATTTTCAGCTCAAGATCAAGAAGGCAATACTATTAATTTATCTGATTATTCTGGGAAGAATTTGATTGTTTTTTTCTATCCCAGAGCAAATACACCTGGTTGTACTGCTGAAGCTTGCAATTTAAGAGATAATTATAAGGCTTTGCAGGACTCGGGTTACGAACTATTAGGGGTTAGTGAGGATTCACAGAAAAAACAGGCTAATTTTAAAAACAAATATGAATTTCCGTTTCCTTTATTGGCAGATGAGGACCATACGGTTATTAATGCCTTTGGGGTTTGGGGTCTTAAAAAGTTTATGGGTAAGGAGTACGATGGCATCCATAGAAAAACATTTATTGTAAATGGGGAAGGCAAAGTTTCTCGTGTGATCGATAAGGTGAAGACCAAAGATCATGCAGCACAATTGTTGGAAGCTTAGCAAACAAAAAGCCCTCTTTTTTAAAGGGGGCTTTTTAAAACGATTACTATCGAATACCTATTTTTCTAAAAGTTCTTTTTTGGTAAAGAGCTTTTTCTCTTTTATGATTTCGGCGATTCCTTCCGGTAGCATTTTTTCCCATCCATCTTCATTGTTCATAAGTTTTTTGAGGACATCCCTTGAGAAAATATGCATAATCTCCGGGTCATAATCAATGATATCCATTACTTTGCCGTTGTACTTAAAGAACTTGTAGAGTTCCTTCATTCTTGGGTGTACCTTTACATTGTTACTGGTCATTACTTGCCCGGTATCAGGGTTTTTCATTGGGTAAAGATATACCTGAAGGTCTTTGAAAAATAATTTACCGAAAGCTTCCAAAATTCCACCGCTTAGATGACGATAATATTTCTCGTCAAAAATATCGACCAAATTGTTCACGCCCATGGTTAAGCCTATTCTATTCTTGGTATAGTTGTTAAAGTACTCTACCAATTTGTAATATTCCTGGAATTTAGAAATCAATACTGAATGCCCCAAGGAACAAAGCAATTCTGCTCTGTCCATAAAATCTTGTTCATCTATTTCACCTGATGCTCTTAGATTAGACAGCGTTATTTCAAAAATAACAATGGTGTTGTCCTCTTCTACCCCTGGATCTCTAATAAAAATATCGTGTGATTTCTGAAACATATCCAGATTTACCTTGGTCACGGGTCTAAAGCTTCCGCGTAATGCTAAAATATTCTTTTTGTAGAGGACCGAGGCTGGTAATAAATTATTACCATCAGGACCAAACATGACAGCATCCGTCATGTCGTTTCTGATCAGCTGTAGGCTCATCATTCTGTTATCTACGTCTTTAAAATTTGGTCCTGAAAAATTGATCATATCAATCTCCAACGTATCCATATCTATATGATCGTATAGGTATTTCAACATTTTCCTAGGCTTATGATACTTATAAAAAGCACCATAAATAAGATTTACACCCAGTATTCCCAAAGTTTCTTGCTGCAATCTAGCTTCGTTCTGCTTGAAACGAATATGGAGTATTATTTCGTCAAATTCTTTCTGGTTAGGATCTAGTTGATATCGTATACCAATCCAACCATGACCTTTGTACCTTTTAGAAAAATCAATAGTAGCAACTGTGTTTGAATAGGAGAAAAATAACCTATCTGGATGTCGCTCTCTACTTATGCGTTCTTCCATAAGATTCATCTCATAAGAAAGCATTGTTTTTAGCCGCGCTTGGCTTACATAGCGTCCATCTTTCTCAGTACCATAAATGGCATCACTAAAATCCTTATCGTAGGCGCTCATAGCCTTTGCAATTGTTCCCGATGCCCCACCGGAACGGAAAAAATGACGAGCTGTTTCTTGGCCTGCACCTATTTCAGCAAAAGTGCCGTAGATATCAGGATTTAGGTTGATTCTTAAAGTTTTCGCCTTAATCGAAGGAATATTTTCAAAGGCTGATTCTCTTTTAAAAACTGAAGACATGTTGTTTATTTTGCTTTATCAAAGTTATAAAGATTGTACTATCTAACGGTTAAACCATCCAAAAATTTGAAATTACTTTTAGCTAGCGATATTTAGTAATTGTTATAACAGCTTATTTTTATAAATGTAAGTAAATCGTTACGCTTAATCATAGGAACGTTGTGTAAATAAGTCTTAAATTTGAACTGAGAATATGAGCTTTAAAATTACTTTTCTTGGAACCGGAACCTCTCAAGGTGTACCTGTAATAGGGAGCAAACATCCGGTTTGTCTTAGTAAAGACCCTAGAGATAAGAGATTAAGGGTGTCTGTGCTTTTATCTTGGGACGAGAGCAATTACGTAATTGATTGTGGCCCAGATTTTAGGCAGCAGATGCTTACCAATAAAATTTCTAGATTGGACGGTATTTTGTTTACGCATGAACATTCCGATCATACTGCCGGAATAGATGACATACGACCGTTTTTCTTCAAACAAGGGGATATTCCAATTTATGCGCATAAAAGGGTCGTGAAAGCACTAAAAAAGAGGTTCGACTATATTTTTGATGAAAAGGACAGGTACCCTGGGGCACCCGCTGTTGAAATTAACTATTTAAAAAAGGATGTAACTTTTAATGTTGGCGGCAAAGCGGTTATACCTGTTCAAGCTTTACATAATAGGCTGAAAGTATTTGGTTTCCGCATAGATGACTTTACGTATCTGACTGATGTGAAGTCGATGGAATCTATGGAGCTTGAGAAAATAAAAGGCACGAAGATTTTGGTTATAAATGCGTTGCGTAAAGAGTCACATCACTCTCATTTTAACTTGGAACAAGCTTTGGATTTTGTAGCCCAAGTAAAACCTGAAAAGGCTTATTTTACTCATATTAGCCATCTTATGGGTTTTCATGCCGAAGTAGAAAAAAGCCTTCCAAAAAATGTTCACTTGGCATACGATAACCTTAGCATTGAAATTTGATAGATTAAAATGAATGTCACTACTGTTTTAAAAGAACCAAAGTGTCTTACATCAAATTAAAACTGAAATAAAAATTATTGAATTATATACCTAATGAAAAATAAGATATTTCTTTACCTGTTTCTTTTTACTGCGTTAATCTGTATGTATCTTTTTGTAAGTAGTGGTAATATGGCCAATGCGAATATGGCATCTATTGTGAAATTGAAGGAACAGGTTAGCGTTTTAGAGAATTCTTTACAGGAATCTGAGTTGAAGGTGTTAGAGATGCAATATTTTTCTTTGGAAAATAACGACGAAGCTTTGGCCTATTACGATCATCTAAATTTGGAAAACCCTACAGGGTATATATCTGACAAGCTGTTAGAGACCAATGAATCTAAAGGTGATAATCCATTGGTTCCCTATGCAGGTATGGAAAACGATTTTAAGATTAACAAAATCAAGGTTTTGAACCATAAATGGATACTAACCGATTTTTCCGATGGTAAGTACTGGGGCGAACTCCTTATTAAGTACGAAGTTAAAGATGATTTGGGCGTAGATTTTGCGTTAATAGACCACTTGCTTTATACAAGGAGTAATTAGATTTTATCTTCCAACCATTTCCTAAACGAGTAGAAATTTCGCGGATCTACACCGTGTCCAACAGGGAATTCTTCGAAAACATGTTTAATTTTCATCTTTTCAAGTAGTTCTGGTGCTTTTTGTGCCCACTCTAAGGGAATTACTTGATCTACTTGTCCGTGAGAGGCGTAGATATTTAAATTGGAGTAGTCAAGTGAGGAAAATTCAGCGGCCAGTATACCTTCGTTTATATAACCACTTAAGGCAATAACATTTTTAATTTTATTAGGGTACGAGAGGGCTACTGCATAACTAAGAATGGTTCCTTGACTAAATCCCAATAGGGTTACACTTTTATCATCCAAATGGTAGCTACTGCATGCTTCTGTAATAAAATGCACTATTTTTTCCCTAGACGCTATGGCCTGTTCGTCATCGCTCCATTTTCCCTTTTCGTTATCAAAGTTTATAGCATACCAGGCATAACCAAAAGGTTCTAAAGTGTAGGGCGCCCTAACGGATATAATGCAAAGTTCTTTAGGTAGTTCTTGAGCAAAGGAAAAAAGGTCGTCCTCATTGCTTCCATAACCATGTAGCATAAAAAGTACCGGGGCTTTTTTATCTGTTAAGGAAGAAGGTCTAATGATATGTTCTAAAGATAGGGGAGCTGTAGTCATGTATTTAAGAAATAAAAGTGAACCATTTTTGAAAGTAAGAGCCTACTAAGGGTACAATCTGTTTTTGATTATTAATAGCCGACACAAAACCATATACCCAAAGTACAATATAACAAAGGTAAAGACCGTATAGTGCATACTCATTATACCATACACTGGAGAATAAAGCAAAAGCATGAAACATAAGATGTAGTCCAAAAGCCTGCCGTATATGAAAACGGGCAAACTCATGTTTGGGTTCGTTGTTCATAGTAATAGCAATTAAGGCTCCAATAATTGTTATGTAGGCGACGATGGCTATAGTTTTTCCATCTGTTTTTATTTTATTTTTCATAAATATCCAATTTATATAACCTATTGATTTAAAAATAGTTACACTTATTAATGTGTATTATCTATTAAGATTAGGTAAGGCATGGAATTTCCTATTTTAAAAATTCAGAATTATTTTATTACGTGCAAGGCTTCCTAATACTTTCCCCTTAATTCGTGTACCTAGAAATAAACTATTTTTGGACGAACTAAAGATGTTATCGGTGCAGAACTCATAGTCCGTTTCAGGCTCAAAAAGGGTTAAAGAGGCTTCCTTTCCTTCTTTAAATGCGGGGGTTTTTAGACCATAGGTTTCCCTTCCCTTGGTCAGAAGGGCAATAGTATCTTCTAGTTCAAAAACAGTATTCAAAGCACCGAAGGCACTTTCAAGTCCAATAGTGCCATAGGAGGCATAATCAAACTCTACCTGTTTTAGTTCTATGTTCAGTGGTGTATGGTCGCTGGTTACAAAATCAATGACACCATTTTTTAGACCTTTGATAAGTGCTCTGCAGTCTTCCTTAGATTTTAATGGAGGAAGGGTTTTATAATTGGTGTCAAAATCTTCTAGGGTTTCATCCGTAAATATTAGGTTATGTATGGCCACGCTGCATGTAACCTGTAAACCTTTCTTTTTAGCGGCTGCAATCAGTTTTACAGAATTCTCACAGCTTATGGTTGGGATATGCAATTTACCTCCTGTATATTCTAAAATAAATAAATCTCTTGCAACTTGAAGCTCTTCTGCCAAGGATGGAATTCCCTTTAAGCCTAATCTAGTGCTTTGTATACCTTCGTTTACCACGCCTTTTCCTGCAATTTTTTTATCAAACGGAAATGAATAAATGACGCCATCAAAGTTCTGGGCATACTGCAGGGCAATTTTTAACAAATTGGCATTGGAAATGGGATGTTTGTAATCATAGAATCCTACCGCTCCGGTATTTTTCATATCGTACAGTTCCGCTAGTGATTCGCCCTCCGCTTTAACAGTTAGGGTTCCCAGTGGATGTAATCCAGTAAGCTGGTCCTTGGCAGAATTTTTTAAAAAGACAATATCAGAGCCGCTGTCAGGAACAGGATAGCTACTAGGATTTAGTACTACATCTGTAAATCCACTTTTGGCAGCACAAAAAAGACCGTTTGCAATTGTTTCTCTTTCTTCAAATCCTGGCTCGCCTAGAGCAATACCCGTATCAATCCATCCTATCGAAACATGCAGGTTTTTATGTGATACAACCTTAGCTTTTGAAGGAGTTTCAATGTTTACAGCAATTTTTTCTATGATACCGCTTACGATTAGGATATCCCTCTTTTTTAAATGAAGGTCCTTGTTGCTCGCATCTATAATCTTGGCTGATTTTAAGAGTATTTTCATTGTGCCTGGTGTTAACTAACTAGTTTATTTCAATAGCCTTTGAAAGACCGTTTCCAAAAGAACAAATAGCAATGCTAAAATAGCGAACCATTTCCAAAATTCGTTTATATGGTTTGTTCTTTGGCTTTTCTCAAAAAAATCGGGAACAGAACTATGCAAGCGCCCTTCTGGTATGCGCTGTAAACTGATGTAGGAAAGTTCACTTTCCCTTCTATTATGGTTAAAACTTATATTTCTAATTGTATTGCCATTGTTTTGTATTTGAAAAGTGCCGTCGATCGTTGGGTTCTCCTTAAAGTAGAGTTGAACTTTTTTTGGCAGTAATTTTTGCTGGGGAATAAACTCTTCTCTTCCCTGAACAAGTTTAAGAATATTGTCTTTAGCCAAGGATACGGGAATTTCAACCATTATGTTATCGCCGAGCGTACTGTATAATTTTGGGAGTTTTAGACTGCTAATTCCCATGTTGTAGAAACTAGGAACAATTAGAGGTGAATTTTTAAAGTTCGAGTTTAACTCGGAGAACGATGCCGAGAAAAAATAAGCATTACCCCTACCAAATAAGAATGGTGCATTGTTTTGCAGCGCTAATGCTGAGGAAGACGAGGTGTTTACCGTAAAATAGGTATTCACCTTTGGAGACTGAAAATTACTTACTTTTTTCTCAAAAACATTTGTGTACAAGGGATGGTCAAATACCACCTTGGTTATTGCAACTTCCTGATTTACTTTGTCAGCGTATCGAGTATTAAAATAGAAGGAAGAAAGTTGGTTGTAGCTTGTAATATCAATAATTGGTGCAGGAATTAATGTTATATGCCCGCCATTTTGCGTAAAAGATTTTAATGCCGTAGTAAGACCGGACGGAATACTTTCCAATTCGTTTAGAACAATAAGATTGTAGTTTTCAATGGTGCCGTAGTTAAGCTGTTTTAAGCTGACGCTCGAAAAATTGAATTCTTCCGGGGTAAATATGCGCGAAAGATAGTCGGAATTAGAACTACCAACAGATAATACTTTTATCTTTTCCGGGGTATCTAGATTAAAATAGAACTGATTGTCATAGGCTAAACCATTGTCGGATAATACTACTTTACCTAACACTGAAGTGTTGGCAGGAATAGAAAATCTAATTTGCGAATTTTTATTTTCATTGAATTTCGCTGCCGTTTTGGCAATCAGTTTATCTCCATTATAGAGGGAAACTGCGCTGGTCTCTATTTTTTGGCTGGAGGAAAGCTCAGCGGTGAGTTCAAGGATATCGTTTTCTAACGCACTCAAGTAAACAGAATCAATAGCAATGTTAGATATAGCTTCTATAGATGGTTTAATATAATGGATGTTAGCATTTGCAATTGTATCCGCAGGTATAGCACCCATTCTTTTTTGAAAGTCGGATAATAACACCGTATTTCTGATCGTACCAGGCACTTTTTTAAAATAGGTATTGGCCGTGAGCAAAACTTCCTCTATGGTTAATTGGTTGCTGCTGATAGGTAATTGTAGGAGTTCGTTTTTAATATCCTCTATCTCAACATCGGTATATACATTATCATTTGTAAAAAGTGTAAAGGTTTCATCTTCCGGTATATTTTTAATGAAATCTTGTATGGTGTTTTGCAGTAGGGTACTGGTCTGTGTTTTGGCCTGCATACTAAAGGAGTTATCTATATAAAAGACATTTTCTTTTTCTTGTAAGGCAATGGCATCTGCTTTAAATGGTTGAGCAAAAGCAAGGACGATAGCGGCAATTAAACCTAATCTGGTGAAGAGTAGCAACCACTTTTTTATAGAACTACTTTTTCTTGATTCCGAAACTACCTTTTTAAGTAATTTCACATTAGTGAAAGGCGTCTTTTTAAACCTCCGAAGCTGAAAAAGATGAATAATAATAGGAATGGC
>CAZDOW010000001.1:0-109967 GCA_964507115.1 uncultured Maribacter sp. | reverse complement strand
ATGGTATTTATTGATAATATAATAATCCTTAAGCTCTTTTATTTCTTCAATACTTTTAGTGAACCCCTCATAAGAACCACTTGCGTACAAAGCAGGGATGCCAATTTTTGCAAAGTTAAAATGATCTGATCTAAAGAAATATCCTTTTTCAGCATCTGGGTCTGGAATAATGTATCTATTTTGTTTAATAGCTGCTTCTTCGGCATATTCATCCATTTCAGATTGACCATAACCCGTAATCGTTAAATCCTTCATTTTTTCTGGACTATCTAAGGCATCAATATTTATGTTCGCAACTGTTTTTTTAGGATTATAAATTGGGTTTTCAGCATAATAAGCAGAGCCCAATAAACCTTGTTCTTCCCCGGTAACTGCCATGAATACAACAGAACGTTTTGTAGCGCTACTTTTTTTGAATGCTTCTGCAATAGCTAGTATGCCGGCAGTTCCAGAAGCATTATCTACAGATCCATTGTAGATTGAATCACCGTTAATTACCTTACCAATACCAAAATGATCCCAATGCGCAGAGTATATAATATATTCATCTTTCTGTGTTGTACCAGGTATGAGGGCAACTACATTTTTAGAAACGTCTTTTTTAATTTTGTTTTTAATTTCTACAGAAACTTTTAACTCAAGGGGAATTGGTTTAAAACCTTTTTCTCTTGACATGGTTTTAAAATCTTGACCTTTCATAGCGGAAGTATCAAACATTTTCTGAGCACTGGCACCACTTATCCAAGATTCTACATTCAAAAGGGGTAAATCACTTTCAATTATTAATCGCGCACCGGTCCAACCAGACTCAATAACATTCCAACCGTAAGAGGCTGGTTCAGTATCATGAATAATGATAAGTCCATCAGCACCCTGCCTCGCAGCTTCCTCATATTTGTAGGTCCAACGACCATAATAGGTCATTTCATTACCTTTAAATAAGGTGGAGTCCCCAGATTTAAAACCAGGGTCATTAATTAAAACGACCGCTGTTTTCCCTTTCCAATCAATTCCTTCATAGTCGTTCCAACCATATTCTGGGGCGACAATTCCGTACCCTGCAAAAACAAGTTCAGAATTTTCAAGACTAACATCAGTTACTGCTTTATTTGTTGTAGCTACAAAATCCTTTAAGTATTCCAAATCGAAACTTCCCTTTTTTCCAGCAATAATCATAGTTTCAGCAGGAGTTCCAGTAATTTCTACCATAGGAACGTCTTGAAAATAACTATCTCCATTTCCTGGTAAAAGACCCAATTTTTCAAACTCATCTTTTAAATAGTTTACCGTTAATATTTCACCTTCAGTAAATGGTTTTCTGCCTAAAAAGTCATCAGAAGCAAGGCGTTCCATGTGATTGCCAATAGTTGTTTGGTCCACTTGTACTAATTCAGTAGTGTCTTTTTTCTCATCGGCACAACTAACACATAGTGTAATGATTAAAAATTTTAAATAATTTTTCATAATTGGTTTTTAGTTGGATTATTGCTTTTACAAAGCGATAAAATCGATTTACTAATTTATGTATTATTTACCTAAGGACGTTATACTTTAGCTTAACTCAAATTCAAAAGTAGTGCCAGTTAGCGTTTATAGCTCTTTCGCGCTTCTTTTTAAGGTTACTTCACCGTAACCTCATCAACAAATACCCATGCATCTCCTGTTCTAATATGCCATTCGGGTAATTGACCTCTATTTTTTGCCGTAATTTTAATAAAAGAAACGTTTTGCTTTTCAAATTCAGCTTTAATTTGCTTGATAATTGGGTCTCTGTCTTGTATCGTTTCCAATTGTTTCTTGAATACGGTTGTATAGTCTTTTCCATTTTCTGAAATAGCAATCGTAACCTGAGTCGGTAACATCACAGACGTAGCACTAATATGCTGAAAAAAGTTTAAACCGATATAGGATATCCTATTGGTTTCGCCTAAATCAATAGTTACTTCAAAGTCTTTTTGAGGAAGCCCCTGCCAGTTAGGGTCGTCGCCACGTGGGTTTGCAAATACATTATTGAATAAGGCAAAATTGCCACCACCGCTATAGCTATCGTTATACGGATTGGTATAGCTAACGGTATAGGTGTCGCTAGATCCTGTAGAAAAGGTTTTTTTTAATGGAAAGCCAAAAACTTCCTCGTTTCTAAAGGCCTGTGCATATACATCAATAGGTGCTGTGTAGCGAATGGGTTCTGCATACACAGCTGAATTTAAGGTTGGAGTAGTACCATCCAAAGTATATCGGAAGTCATTTATACCCAGCTCGTTTTGTAGTTGGAGCACGAATTCTTTTGTTATTTTGTCATAGCTCACTTCATAATTGGGAGACATAGAACTCTCGGCAAAAGTATAGTTCAATGCGGTTAACCTATCAAAATGGATAGCTATCTTCTTAATGAATTCCTGTTCGTTTTTCCGGTCAGGATTCGTCCACAAAGCTTCGGATAAGGCCGATAGTCTTGGCAACATCATATATTGAATATGACTTAGTGATTTAATTTGTTCGGTCCACAGATTCGCCTGACCGCCGAGGATGTGATGTCTTTTATCGACTGCAATATCGGCTGGAACAGGATTAAAATTATAAACCTTTAGTAGGTTGTTATAACCGCCCCAGGATGGTGGCTCAAATTCACTTTTTCCTTGGTTATGATCAAAATACAGTGGTGAACCTGGCGACATCACCACATCGTGACCTGCGTTAGCAGCTTCAATACCTCCTTCAAATCCTCTCCAAGACATTACGGTTGCTCTTTCTGGTAATCCCCCTTCTAATATTTCATCCCAGCCTAGTAATTTTTTGCCTTGAGCATGAATAAATTTTTCCATCCGTTTTACAAAATAGCTTTGTAATTCTTCGCCATTTTCTAAATTTTCGTCTTGCATTCTTTTTTTACATTTTTCACAACTCAGCCAAGATTGCTTGCCCACTTCATCGCCACCAATATGCAGATATTTATAGGGAAATAGTGGTATTACTTCGCTAATAATATTTTGTAAAAATTCAAATGATTCATCGTTTCCAGCGCAGTACACTCCAGAACTCCCAAAACCGTCACAACTTAGTTCAGGATAACATTGCAATGCAGCTTCAGAGTGTCCCGGCATTTCAATTTCGGGAATTACATCAATATAACGGTCCGCAGCATAAGCAACGATTTCCTTTATATCGTCTTTGGTATAATAACCGCCATAAACTTCACCTTCACTATTTTTATAAGTGGCCTCAAAGGTTTCCCAAGGTTTTTTATCTACTTTAACCTTTCTCCAAGCTCCTTTTTTAGTTAATTCTGGGTATTTATCGATCTGAATTCTCCATCCAATGCCATCAACTAAATGCCAATGAAACTTGTTCATTTTATGCATTGCCAAAATATCAATTACCTTTTTAACTGAATCTTTTGCTAAGAAATGCCTCGAAACATCTAACATCATACCCCTCCAACCAAACGCAGGGGCATCCTTAATTTTCATAAAATTGAGTGCAGGCTTTTTTAGTATCGTTTTTGGTGTTAGCAACTGTTTTAATGTTTGTAAACCATAAAACACACCGTGGTAGGAGTTTCCGCCGATTAAAACTCCGGTTTTAGTTACTTCCAATTGGTAAGCTTCTTTGCCAGTTTGTTTTTGAGATATTACTAATTGGATAGCATTCGTTTGAGGTTCTGTGGAAGTCTTTAGGTTTAGATTGAAATTTTTGGCTAAAAAGTTATTTAGTGTTAGAGCTATTAACTCACCTTCTTTTGAATTCGCTACTACAATCTTCGTTTTTTCTGTAATTAAAAAAGTCCCTTTTTGGTAGTTTATTGCGTTTGGTTGTGGAATAACACCTATTTTCTGGATAGGTTCACTTTTACAGGAAACCACGATTATAAGGGTGAAAAATATAAGTAGATTTAAAAATCTCATAGGTTGAAATTAAAACTTGCAAGGTTTAATTAAGGGTACTTTTGGTTTTGCTCTTTACGTCTTAGTAATAACCAGTGCGGGAACGAACAAACGTTTACTTTCAGAAAAGCGGTTAGCAAGATCGTTTTAGTTGTTTTTAATTTAGCCTGTCAAAGGCAAAACCAAAAAGATATTACGGCCATCATAAAAATACACAGACTTTCCCATTTGACCAATAACACTAATTGCTGAACACTGTTTATTTTTCACTTCTCCATATCTTTTTTCTATACTTACAATTACCGTTCTTACTTAAAACATAGTTTGTTGTATTGTAGCTTTTTGTATTTTTAGATAAAGTACTATAGATGCCAACCAACGAAAAATGTAGGAATTGCGAACACACGTTTGATTCTTCTTATGAATACTGTCCTTACTGCGGTCAAGAGGCCATAGACAACCTTACCGTTGGTGTTCTATTTAGTAATACCATAGAAAATTATTTTTCCATAGATGCTAGATTCTTCAGGAGTTTTGCAACCCTTATGCTAAAGCCGGGAGTATTGGCTCGGCGGTTTGTAGATGGGAAACGTTTAAAATACTTGCATCCTGCGCAATTTTACCTTTTTATATCGGTCATTTTTTTCTTTATATTTTCTTTTACCATTCGCAAAGCGGATACTGAAGTTTCCCAAGCAATTAAAAACGGCTTTGAGCAGGAAAACGACTTGAACGAAGTACTGTTAAACGCAGATACACTTAATATTAATGAGGCCAAAAAGGTCCTAAAAAAAAATCAAAAGTTAATTGGTTTATCCGATGAAGAGTTAGTGGAACTAGATTCGATAATGAGCTCAGATCCGCAGTTGGCGAATATAACCTTTGGTTTTAAGCGCGAATTGTTAGATTCGCTTATCACTGTAGGTGCCCCATTAGATCAAAAATTTAAGGCCATGGGAATGAAGGAAAATACAGATGCCTTCAGCCGTAGGTTTTATGAACAAATGCTGAAGTTTTATGAAAAACAAGGCGGTGGCATACTCCAGGTTTTGTATGATACTATTCCCATTGCAATGTTTCTTCTTTTGCCCCTTTTCGCCTTGTTTCTGAAAATATTTTACTGGAAACCGGCCACCTTTGCCCATCATTTGGTGTTTAGTTTTTATTTCTTCACCTTTATATTTGCAACGTTTTGTGTCATCCTTTTAGTAAACAAAGTATGGCAGATTCCCTTAGCTATGGAAGTATTCATCTGCTTCTCTTTTGTTATTTACCTAATGCTGGCATTGCGAAATTTTTATAGGAGTTCATGGATGGCTGCTTTTTTCAAAGCCAGTACTATCTCATTCCTCTATATGCTCATTATCGTACCCTTTGCCGCAACAGGCATTATTTTGATAGCCTTTATGCTATATTAATTTTTGACAGAGTTATTGTTTATTACACTTGCTATGATTCAATTCCTGAATGGATTACAAACTAACGGGATATGAATAGGATTTTCCAAGCGCCTATTGAATAATCTATAAAAGCTATTCGGGATAGTCCTTTTTATTTCTGCTTTTATATTCAAGTTGGATTCTTTCTAAAGGCATAGGCAAAGAGTAGTGCAAAAATCACATATACCAAGGTAAGGGAAATAATAATTTCTGAATGCGTTTGAATATTAGAAACAGTTTTAACTAATGCAATTGCCCCAACTCCAAAATGCATTAGATTTCCAATTGCAATTGGTTTGTTATAAATTCCTCCAATCAGTGTTCCTTTTGCCATCCAATTTAAAATCCCAAAACCTAAGTACAATGCACTCATTATTTGCAAAAAGAGTAGTGTAAGAATATTTGACTCAATATCTAAATAGTCTACTATTTCATTTGGAAAAAAAGAAAGAAAGATTCCAATTACCGCTAATAATAAGGCACTTGAGGTCATTAATACTTTTGTGTTCATTTTTTTGCTTTAGAGATAATAACAGGTTTGTCTAATGCTAGATTTATTAAAGAAAATTAACCAAAGGGATAATTATAGTGCTTTCTGCCTGTATAGATTACAAGAGCTTTCACTTGAAAGCAAAGAAGAGCACGCCGCTACTAGCCAAATTTTTCTGATTAAAAAAGGAATCATAGCAGGGTAATTGTCTTTGCTATAGGATTAAAGGTTAAAAAAAGAGCCCTTATTCTTTTGCATTTTCATCCGTTTGTCCGCTGTCATATAATCCTTGCAACGTGGTTATTTTGTTCCCTTCAGCTAAAAAACGAATTCTAAAGGTGTCCAGACCTATCAGCATAAATTCATTAGCACTATACGGAAGTAATTCAAATTTTGTTCCACTGTCTCGTTGATAGAATAATGTGCCATTCTCAAAGCTCACCATCCGTGGGCCATAATTGCCTACGAAAGATTTTAAAATTTTAGCATCTAAAGTTACCGGATTGGTTTTTAGATTCAGTTCCGCGAGCGGCCATTCGTAGAATGCTTTTAGGTTTTCGTCCTTGTTGTTTTTCATAAGCATTTCCAATGCTTTCATATGGGCAACATCCAGAGCTTCACCGGCAGGAACCTCAATATGTGGACTAACACCGGTACCTTCCCAATTGGTATTGGTGATTGGGTTAATGGCACGTCCTGTGGGAACCCAAACCATGAAGCGATCTGTCGCCACAACGGAACCACCCGGATGTGCACCACCACCTGTAGTTTCACCTATCAGCGTAGCACGTTCTAGATTCTTTAAATTATAGCTGAACTCTTCCGCAGCTGAAAAAGTACTACCACTGGTTAATACATAAACCGGAGTATCTGGACTCCGTTTACCGCTAACGTGCGGTAAGGTCCAAGTTTGAGAATTTAAATTGGATGGACGCCAATAGAAGTTATTTAAATGAACCGAGTTGCTTCCAAAGAGGTAGCTGGTTATAAGTTGAATCATTGCCGGGCTGCCGCCCCCATTATTCCGAAGATCAATAATAATCGCTTTTGTATTACTCAAAAAATTCATAGCAGAAACGGCCGTCTCTCCCGCGTATTCTACGTTGGAAAAACTTCGAAGGTCTAGATAACCTATATTGCCAGCCATGATTTTAACTTCCTTAAAACCGAAGTTATTTCGCTTCATACTATTGACGTATCGATTTAAAAAAGCAATACTGTCTTCAGCAGTAACCGTCTGTTTTTGCTCAGTTATTTGATCCGGAGCAAAGGTAACTCTCAAATGTTTATCATTACTTATAGCTTGGAGGTCTGCGGTTAAAGTAGTGGCAAATTCCTGAGGATTCTGGATCGATTTATACTCGCCGTTTCCAAGTTTTAATTCGATACTTGAGACCATCTTCGTGGCAATTTCGGGGAAAACATAGTTTGCGTTTAGTTTACTGCCAATGGAATCCACGACGGTTTGCCGTTCTTGAGAGCTTAATAAAGCTACCTTTTGCTGTGCGTTTATGTTAGCCGAAAGTAGTATTAAAAAGGCATAAATAGCTGGTGTAATTGTATTTGTAATTTTCATAATATCATGGTTTTGTGCAATTGGCTCTGATTTTATTTAAAATGGTTTCTAGTTGTTTGAGTTCGTTTTTTGTGATTCCTTTTAGTGATGAATTTCTATTATGATGAACGATGGGAGGAAGGCATTCCAACACTTGTTTTCCCTTTTTTGTAATTTCAATTTTGTAACGTCTTCTGTCCTCAGTATTCATGGAGCGTTTCAGGTGTTTTTTTTGAACCATGGTATTAATCATACGCGTCATTGATGCGTTGTCCTTAAACACTAGTTCTGCAATTTCTTTCTGGGTTAGTTCCGGATGGTCATTCAGAAAGAGAAGTACCAAACCCTGATCTATGGTCATGTCGTTTATTTTTTCTGAAATGTTCTTCTGTGCAAATTTTCGGTATTCTTTTATGGTACTTTCAATTGTATGAAATATTGTTTCAGACGGAAGGGCTAAGTTCATATTTTATGAATTTGATACAAATATAATTGATATATCAATTATGTAAATATGATTTAACCTTTTTTTAAGTTACATTCTTTTTTAAACAAGCACAAAGTTCTGGAAAAGCTTTTAATTTCAGTATTTTATAGACGTTTTTAGCAGTACGTTAATCTATTACTTTTTCTTTGCTCGCACCCAGCCAATATTTAAATAGAGAGTCAAAATTAAAAATTAAAACAATTGCAATTATTGTAATACCAATAGTGAGTAATTTTCTTTTCAGAGGAACGTTGATTTTTTTTGGAGCGCTAATTATCCCCTGGTATGCTGTTATAATTATCTCTTTATTGAAAAATAGTATTAGCAATAACATCAAAAAAACTGTAATAGCATTTGCTAGTGCAGGATAAACATCAAGAAAAATGATATCAAATATTATGATGTTTACTACTATTGGAATCAAAAGGAATACCCCTATTAGTTTTGTTTTATTCCATAACAAAAACCAAGCTCTAACAAATTGAGTAAGACCTACAAATAGAATGTAAAAATAGGAATGTCCCATAAAAGTATAAGCCAATGAAAAACTACTTGCTTCAGCTAATGTTGTGTTACCAATTTCAGCAGGCAACCTTCCTTTCATATAAAGCTGCCCTCCAAATATTTTTGAAATTGCATAAATATTGAGAATGATAAAAACACATTGCCTAAGGACAAGTTCAACTATTTCTTTATACTGTTTTTTTCTTTCATTATTGTTTTTTAAATTGGCCACCCATATTAGCCATAGCGTAATAGAATACAAACTATTACGCCAATCATTTGCTTATTCTGGTATTTAGGTAATGAACGGATTAACAGCTCAAAACAGTGCTAAAAATCTAATTTACTGAAGACTTTTTAAAAGGAAATATTTTAAAAAATGTAAGGCTGCGCCATACCCATTCCAAGGGTCCATAGTTAAAATAGTGTAACCATAGTTTACTGAACCATACCTGTAGAGCAATAAGAACTAGTGCTAATAAAAAAGTATATACTTGCCGTAATTCACCAATAAACCCTAAACCCCAACCATAAAGCAAGAAGGTGCCCAAAATACTTTGCACTACATAGTTGGTTAATGCCATTCTGCCGTAAGGAGCAAATTTAGATAGCCATTTTTCTGGCCTTACTTTTTTATACAGTACAACAAAAACAGCAATCCAAATGAATGTCATAGCCATATTGGCTATATCCATACCAGATAATCCTACCATAGCGTACCAACTATCCAAACCTGCATCCGGCCCTACTTGGGAAAATGCAGCGGCTACAATGCCAAAGGAAGCAACTAGGGTTATGGAAGACCAAATAAGTGTTTTCTTTATTATTTTTTTATGTTCCCTAAAATTTTGAAAGAACGAGATACGTCCTATGTACAGACCCAAAAGAAAAAATGCAAATGTAAAATACCCTCTACCAAAAATACTGAATTGATAATCTGCCTTATCCAAATGCCCGGCTATCGCATTTGTTTTAAACACCTCCCATAGGCTACCATGCTGTAAAACATCATAGTATGCTATAACCTTTGGGTCTGTATTACTTATTTCTACTGGACCTTCCCAAATACTATCGGTTCCTATAAAAAAGAATACTAAGTACCTTGCTACTCCTAAAAAAAGTAATGCAGATATTACCAAAATCCATCTATTATTGATTTTATAAAAAGGAATCAAAAACAAACCAAGAAAAGCATAGATAGTTAAAATATCCCCTCTGTAGAATAGACTGTGGGCATACCCTATGAGCAGCAGGATAATAAGACGCCATAGAAAACGGCCTCCAAAGGCTTTTCCTTTTTTTGCGCCATTATCCATTTGAATAAAAAAGCTTAAACCAAAAAGGAATGAAAATAAGGCTATGAACTTTCCTCGCAGAAAAAAGAAAATCAAACCGTCTATAATATTGTCTAGAACACCCACATGAACAGCTTTGTTAAAACTTTCGGGTGACATGGCTCCAATATAGTTTTCTGTCATATGACAGATTAATATTCCTGCTAGCGCTAAACCTCTTAACGCATCAATAATTTCAATTCTTGAAGATTGATTGGTCGACATAAGATTTTTGATTGATGAAAAGTTAATTGCTTGATTTTGTGTAATATACTAAATATATTCAAGCTGCTAGATAAAAAATACTACCACCAGACGACAAAAAACTTTTCAAATTTGGTATCGCTTTTTTTTAACCAAACCATGGGTGCATTTTGGTTTAGCAAACGTATGTTTATTTCTATCAACGCTTCATAATGGGACATCCATATTACATTTCCATGAGGTTTTATAACCCATTGGGATTTGTTAGGGATATAAAATTCGCAGCTTGTAAACGCATCCGCTTGCAACTCCGTTATTCGCAACCAATACCCAATAACACAATTGGAGTTTAAAGGCCTTAGGGATCTGATTTTGCTACCATAGGGTGCAAAAAGCTGTGCTTTGAAGCAGGCTTGGTGTCGTATTTTAGTGTGATCAATTTCCAAGGCTTCTAAAGCGGCACTTCCTTCGGGGGAATGAAGCAACTCAAATTGCCGATTCTTTATTTTTTCCATTTTAGTAAAGAACATGTCTCGTCTGTTTGGTCCCATGAGCTGGTGCATAGGTTCGAGTACTTCGGGGTTTATGATGTAGAATTTATAGGTCAGTTCCACATGAATAAGGGTTTTGCTTTCAAGGTCCTTGAGTATAAAATCTATCTCACCGATGGTTTGTTTGCCTTGCCGTATAGGAAGGTTATGTAGTAGTACTTTATACTTTGGGAAATGGTCTAATAATTGTTTGCAGACATATTCCATTTGGTGGCCCAAGCGTAGTTTTTGTGGTATTGGGGTAGGGGAGAAACTGGTAAGATCTACCTGTGGAAATTCAAACTGTTGCATACCAAACTGGGTATTAACCCAAATAGGCGGTGTGTTCACGAAGCCTGTGATTTGTTGTTGGAGGTGTTCTTCTGCCATAGCAGCACTAAATTACGAGAATTTAATGCTCTTGGTATGTAAAATGATAAACTGTCTAAAAGAAAGTGACGTCAATTACCATATTTATAACTAAAGTAAAACAAGCAAAACAAGGTTTTTAATTACAGGTAATAACACTAAAGTTTGCGCTAGCAATGGCATCTCCTTTGTTAACGGTAGTATTAAAGAGGACAAACTTATCAATCCCATGACCAGAGGAGCGTGCAGATATCTCCATTAGGTAGGTGCCCGGGTTATCAAATACTACAAAGATGTCATGGGCATTATTATCATTTGTTGAAGCCTGCCACTTAAAGTCAAGGTTATTACCGCTTCTATATATTTTAAGCCAACCATCCTTGGAAGCCCCTTCTGGGTTTGGAGTTTTCCCTGTATCCTTAGGATAAACCGTACTGTTACCTTGGTTATTTTGCCCATAGAAATCATCAGCATTGTTAAATCGCAACCATGTATCGTTATGTTCGGTGCCGTTATCTCCTTTTTTTACCGCAGAATGCCATAGGAATTGATAGGTGCCTGCGTTTTGGATGTTTAACGTGTATGTAGCTGTTCCATTTCCTGGATTCCCTAAGCTTTGTGTTCCGTCCCAAACCATGTAGCCACTTCCGGAATAAGTGTTACCATCAGTTTTTAGCTTCCAATCTGCTGTAAATTTAGCGTTTTCGAATTCTACCAGAACAAGACCTTCCTTTTCATTAAATATAAAGTTTGAAGCATCAGTGCACACTGTTTCTTCGGGTATAGGTTCCTCCGATTCACTTTCTTCAGTTTCCGTTTCTTGCTCCGCTTCTTGGTTTTCATCCATAGCTTCTGTACCGTCGGGCGGCACAAGTTCTGTTAATTCATCGTCTGTGCATGCGTTGAAAAGGACGAGTACTAAAAACAAAAAAGAAAGGAAATAAAGTGACTTTCGTATCATAGCAGGTGATTTTGGATTATTTGGGTACTATCTTCTATACTGGAACGCAACAGTATGTGTAAATATTTAAGCTGTACCTTATTTTTCGATGTACTACCTGATTCTTAACATGGCATTCATTGGATGTATACCTATTTTAAAAACGAACAACAAGCTTAAACAACAACGTTAACATTTCCTAAATACGCAGCGCATCCAACCGAAAAGTCTTAATTTTATGGTATGGCTATGAATACAAGAAAAGGATTCCGCTTTGTTCCTTATGAAGCAGCGGAAATTTCCCCATTTGATAAACTTTTTGATATTTTTCAGGAACTGATCACCCATACTTCTGGCGATTTTGACGAGGCTATTGATTGGCTGCGCGAATTGGATACCGAATATGAACTTACGGATGAAAATTATACCATTGAAGACTTTATAGAAGATCTTAAGGCTAAGGGCTATATCCGAGAAGAATTTGAAGATGGCGGTGGAAAAGGTACCGATGGAGAAGAGGGCGATGGAAATGGCAACGTCTCCATTACCGCAAAGATGGAACGCATTATACGGCAGCGTGCCCTAGATCAGATATTTGGCAAACTCAAACGCAGTGGTGCCGGAAATCATAAAACAGGAAAATCTGGACAAGGGGACGAGCATACAGGCGATTTTCGTGAATATCGCTATGGAGACGGACTGGAGCATATTTCCATGACTGAAAGTCTTAAAAATGCTCAGGTGAACCACGGTATTGGTAGTTTTCAATTGCGTGAGGAAGATTTGGTAGTGGAAGACACCCAGCACAAAGCGCAGATGAGTACAATCTTGATGATTGACATCAGCCACAGTATGATTTTGTATGGCGAAGACCGTATAACGCCTGCAAAGAAAGTAGCAATGGCACTTTCTGAATTGATTACGACGCGTTACCCCAAGGATACACTTGATATTTTGGTCTTTGGTAACGATGCTTGGCCTATACCTATAAAAGATTTACCCTACCTTAAAGTAGGTCCTTACCATACCAACACGGTCGCTGGTTTACAATTGGCTATGGATATGTTGCGTAGAAAACGAAATACCAATAAGCAAATTTTTATGATAACCGATGGAAAACCTAGTTGTTTACGCCTTCCGGACGGTACGTATTACAAAAATAGTGCAGGATTAGACGATCTTATTGTAGAGAAATGCTATAATATGGCGCGGCAAGCCAGAAAGCTACATATACCCATTACTACGTTTATGATTGCACAAGACCCTTATTTAATGCAATTTATTCGAGAGTTCACCGAAGCAAATAAGGGAAAAGCCTTCTTCACCGGCTTAAAAGGATTGGGAGAAATGATTTTTGAGGATTATGAGTCTAATCGTAGGAAAAGACTGAAGTAGGGGCGTTAGTGCGAAGTATGAAGAAGAAATAAGTTATAAAGATTGAAAGCTGACTAGAAATACCAGCAACGAAAATTCAAGAGGAAACAACAAATATTAAAAAAAATTGGAATTGAAACATACAAAAATTAAAAACCTAGGTCAGTTAAAAGCGTCAGGATATAGTACCAAGAGCATTAAAGATGAACTACGCGATAATCTACGGGAACGTTTACGAACGGGGCAGGATAGTTTTGAAGGGGTTTGGGGTTATGAGAACTCGGTTATTCCAGAACTGGAACGCGCCATATTATCCAGGCACAATATTAACCTATTAGGATTACGCGGACAGGCAAAGACCCGTTTGGCTCGTTTGATGGTTGAATTATTGGACGAATGGATTCCGGTAGTAGAAGGCTCGGAAATTAATGATGACCCACTACAACCAATGTCTCGGTACGCGCTTGAGCTTTTAAATGAAAAAGGGGATGAAACACCCATTACCTGGATGCATAAAAGTGACCGTTTCTATGAAAAACTAGCTACCCCAGATGTAACGGTAGCAGATTTAATTGGTGATGTAGACCCTATAAAAGCTGCTAATTTAAGATTGTCTTATGCGGATGACCGTGTAATTCATTTTGGTATGATACCTAGGGCTAACAGATGTATTTTTGTCATCAACGAATTGCCCGATTTACAGGCTAGAATTCAAGTAGCACTGTTCAACATTTTGGAAGAGGGTGATATTCAGATAAGAGGTTTTAAATTGCGCTTGCCATTGGATATACAATTTGTGTTTACTGCAAATCCTGAGGATTATACCAACAGAGGGAGTATAGTTACGCCGTTGAAGGATAGGATTGGTTCCCAAATATTAACACACTACCCAGAAGATATAGAAACAGCACGTAAAATTACGGCACAAGAATCCAATTTGGACGGTAGGCAATCTGATTCCGTTTACGTTCCTGATTTGGCAAAAGACCTATTGGAACAAATTAGTTTTGAAGCGCGAGATAGTGAGTATGTAGATGCAAAAAGCGGGGTAAGTGCAAGAACAAGTATTACTGCATTCGAAAATTTGTTGAGTACGGCAGAACGTAGAGCATTATTAACAGGAGCAGATAAGACCATGGTACGCTTAAGCGATTTCCTTGGTGTGATACCTTCCATAACAGGAAAAATAGAATTGGTATACGAAGGCGAACAGGAAGGTGCGGATGGCGTTGCAGAGATATTGATAGATGATGCCGTAAAATCTTTATTCCCAGAGTATTTCCCCGCAATAAACAAACTAGAACGTAAAGATGCGGAAACGCCCTATGACGAGGTATTACATTGGTTTTTTCAGGGCGAAGGTTTTGAGCTATTGGACGACTTTACTGATGAAGAATACAAACGAACTTTAGATAGTATTCCAGCACTAAACGAATTAGTTAGAAATCATCAACCAGAATTTCCTAAAGATGATGTGTATTTCTTAAAGGAATTGATATTATGGGGTCTGGTATCCCATAAAAAACTGAATAAACAACGTTTTGAAGACGGTTTTCAGTTTAAGGATCTTTATGGTAGTTTTATAAACGATTTGTAAAAGAATCGGGAAGAGCTTTAAAAAGCGCTATTACTTACTCCTTTTTTGGGCGCAAGTAATGGCGTTTTTTTGTTTTTAAAACGAAAATTATTTAAATTAAACAAGGCTAAAAACCTAAGAACGAAACATTTTGGAAATACTAACGTTTACTTAACGAGGTAAAAAGCCTAACTTAGAGTTCCAAATTAGTACTAAAACCAGAAATTACCCGTGCAGCGTCTTAAAATCTTGTCAGGAGCCATATTTTTAGTGGTTATACTTATCGTTGCTACTGCTTCTAAAGAAGCGTCCAACACATTTATAGAACCGACTTCAACCCTTGCGTCAACTGTTGTTATTGTTGACAAAGCGAAAGCAGAACGATATCTATTTCAGCAAAAAAAACTGAGGGACGCCCTTACTACTTATTTTGAAAAGGCTATTGAAACGGGAGATATTGTAGGTGCCGGAGTGAGTATAGTTCAGGGGGATTCTATAGTTATTTCAGACGGATTTGGGAAAAGGAGTATAAAAGAGGATTCCAGAGTTAATGGCGAGACTGTTTTTCGGTTAGGGTCATTATCCAAGGGCTTTGCAGGTGTTTTAGCTGCAAGTTTACAATCGGAAGGGAAGTTAGATTTTGATGACAAAATCGTTACGTATTTACCTGAATTTCAATTTGGGGACGATGCCAATACGCAAAAAATAAAACTCTCGCATGTGCTATCCCATACTTCCGGAGCACCATACCATAGTTTTACCAATTTGGTGGAAGCAGGTATATCCGTTTCTACCATAGCTACACGATTTGATGAAGTTACACCAATCAGTGAACCAGGCCAGCAATATAGCTATCAGAATGCTATGTTCTCCTTGGGTCAAGAAGTAATGGAGAAGGCAACAGGAGAGCATGTAAAGACCTTATTGACCAATCGCTTTTTTAAACCCTTGGGCATGTCCCACATGTCCATGGACCATGAAAGTTTGTTAAAAGAAGAAAATGTAGCTATACCTCATAGAAGAAGCCGAAACCAATGGAAACCTTTGCCTTTAACGGATAAGTACTATAATGCCGTTGTTGCCGGAGGTATAAATGCTAGTGCAGTGGATATGGCGAAATGGATGCGTTTTTTACTAGGTCACAATCCCGAAGTTTCATCGAGCGCTGCAATTCATCAAGCCTTTGAGCCCGTAATTTCGTTTAAGAATAATAATAAATATTACCAACGTTGGGAGGGACATTTAAAATCTTCTTACGGCTTTGGATGGCGTATACACGAATATCAGGAAACGGAGACATCGGATATAGAAACTGTCTGGCATCACGGTGGCAGTGTAAATAACTACAGAAACGAGATTGCGGTGTTTCCTAAATCAGATTTTGGTATTTGTGTACTGCTGAATGGCAATTCTAAATTGGCAAGAACTGTAATACCAGACTTATACGATATTGTGAAAAATGTCTATGCTCAGAAAACGACTATTGAGGTTGTTGAAAAGGGGTAAGGTTGATCTTCTGGCACTTTTCTCACTAGTTGCCTAATTTGGCTCCACCACAACTTCATTTTTGCGTTTTATTTACTTCAGTAGTATCGGTAAGAAAAACACCTTTGCCTAGAAGGGCGAATAAGAGTATTAGCGTAAACCCCATTGTTCCTAAGAACCAATATATTTCAGTTTTTTATATAATCAGTTCACTTTTTAATTTAGAGAGGGTCAAACCTTCTTACTAAAACAAATACTATTGGTCATTTTCTGATAAGGCGGATAATTGGGAATGATTTTGTAGTTGTTTTTCTTATAGAGCGCAATGGCTTCAGGTTGTCTTAAACCTGTTTCTAAAACACAATGCGTAAATCCCAATTCTTTGGTCCATTGCTCTAACGCTAAAAGAAGGAGGGAAGCGATGCCTTTGCCGCGGGAGTTTTTGTTAACATACATTCGTTTGATTTCCATACTATTCGTGTCAAACGGCTTTAAAGCGCCACAGCCAAGGGGAATTGTGTTTTCAAGGTATACTACGCAGTGTTTCAGGATAGTAATTCCATTAAACTGAATGTAAAAATCATTTTCATCTCTATCACGTTCCGCTAGTTCGGCATCTAAAAACACAACCAGACTCTTAAAACCGTCGTGACTGGTATCTGTTCTTAGGATGTGATCCATACTATTTTATACGGTTATGGAAACTCCATCGGCCGCAACGCCTTCGGAATCAAAATAAAAATCTATGCGACCTAAACGAACGCCAAAACAACCTACTTGGTTTACAAGAATGTCTCGGCCAGAGGCATTCGTTACCACGCTTGGTTTATCTAAAAAGGTATGGGTATGTCCGCCAATAATCAAGTCGGTATGTTTAGTTTTAGTTGCGAGGGTCATGTCGTCCGGGCGCTGACTGTTCTTATATTGGTAGCCTAAGTGAGACAAGCAAATTACTAAATCACATTCCTGTTCTTCTTTTAAACGACGCTCTAAATCATTCGCTATTTCATAGGGGTCAAAATACTGAGTTTCTTTATAAAGGCCTTTAGTTACTAAGCCTGCCAATTCAATACCCAAGCCGTATACGCCAATTTTAATACCGTCGCTCATGTAGGTCTGGTACGGTCTTGTAAATCCATCTAGAATGGTATTGCTAAAGTCGTAATTGGAGGAAACAAAATCGAATTTCCCATAGGGAAGCTGGGCCAGCAGTCCGTCCAAGCCATTGTCAAAATCGTGGTTTCCTAGGGTTGCAGCGTCATAGTTGAGCATAGTCATCAGTTTGAATTCTAATTCGCCTCCGTAAAAATTAAAATAGGGTGTACCCTGAAAAATATCGCCCGCATCAAAGAGAAGTGTGTTAGGGTTCTCCTTCCGTATGCTGTTTACCAAGCCTGCCCTTCTGGCGAGTCCACCCAAACCGGGAAAGCTAGAATGTGCCTTAGGAAAGGCATCGATATGACTATGAACGTCATTGGTGTGTAGGATAGTGATGTGCTTTTTCTGTTTTCCCGAACAGGAAGACAAGCTTAACCCGCCAGCGCTAATAAAAGATGCCGATGCCAAGGTATTCTGTATAAAATTTCTTCTTTTCATCTGTCTAATTTGTAATAACGGTTATCCACCTTCGGCGATAGCGTATCGACTTTAGAAAAATAATCGATCATGGCATTTCGTATCTTATAATCAAGGGCGGTAAAAGACAGTCCATTTTTAAAAAATACCATATCATCTCCACCGCTTACCAGATAGTCTGAAGTGGCAACATTGTAATGACCGTTCTTATCTAAAGGTTTTCCATGGATGCTGATGCTGTTTACACTAGCATCTTTGTTTAGTATGATTTGTATACCTGCCAAGGGATGTGCCCTTTTAGATTTTATAAGATAAGCTACTAACTCCAACACAGATGCGCCATTTAACTCTACCACGGAAATATTATTTTCAAAAGGCATAACCTGATAAGCCGTTCGGGAAGAAACATTTCCTTTGGAAATACTGGCGCGTATGCCGCCATGGTTCATTAATACAAAATCAATATCCTTACCGGTACGTTTTTTGAATATGGGATTGGCTTCAGCTAACATAATATCCGCCATAAGGTTACCGGCAGTTGTATTGTAGGTGCCATCCATTTTAGAAATAGTGTAGGGAGCATAAGCCAAAGTACTATCCAATATGGTATTTACACGTTTGTTATATGGAGCAATAAAATCTTTAATTGTCCCAACATCGGTAATTGTAGAATCAATGGAGAGCTGTTGACCGTGAATAGAAGTAAGTGATATAGGGCCCTGTTTGCAAGAGGATAAATTTATAATTGTTACAAATACAACAAAATGTTTAATATATAAAATTCTAAAGTGTTTTAACTTCGTCATCTAATTGAAAGGATATTATTTACATTTGTATAAATGTAAAAATACATGTTTTTAAAAGGAATTAAGGACAAGTTTAAGCAGAAATCTGGCCGAAAATTTATTCAGCAAGCATTGTCAAAACCAGCTCCTGTAAGCACTAGGAGCAAAGGTGTTAGGAAAATAGGATGTATTGTTGATCTCGATAAATTTGATAAGGCAGATGTGTTTTATGAGTTTTTAGAGGCGTTTAAGCTACAGCCAAATGCGGTTAAGATAATTGGGTATAAAAACTATTATGATAAGAACTCACCCTATGCGACTCCCGTGTTTTCAGATAAGGATTTGGGCTGGAAAGGAGATATAGAAAATAGTTATGCATTGGAATTCTTGAACATGGAGTATGATGTTTTGGTTAATTATTATAATGAGAATAATTTGTTATTAAACTTAATGTCTATAAAAACGAGAGCGCGTTTAAAAGTAGGGTTCAAGCAAATAGGACCCGAGTTTAATGATTTAATTTTGGATATACCGATGTCTGACTTTAAAATCTTTAAAACCGAACTGAAGAAATATTTAGGCGTTTTAAAAGAATTATAGTTATGGAACAATTAAGGGGTACAGGTGTAGCCTTGGTTACGCCGTTCAAAGAAGATGGAGCTGTTGATGTTGCCGCTCTTTCTAGTATTGTTAGGCATTGCCAAAATGGTGGTGTGGATTATTTGGTGGCGTTGGGAACCACGGCAGAGTCCGTTACATTGAGCAAGGAAGAAAAGCAAATTGTATTAGATGCCATTGTCATTGCTAATAATGGTGTATTACCATTGGTAGTTGGTGTAGGGGGTAATAATACCAGGGCAGTAGTTCAGGAACTAAAAACGATGGACCTCACGGATTTTTGCGCTATACTGTCTGTTTCTCCTTATTATAACAAGCCTACCCAAGAAGGAATTTATCAGCACTTTAAGGCAATTTCTGATGCTTCTCCGCTACCCATCATCATGTATAATGTACCAGGAAGAACAGGTAGTAATATGCTTCCCAGCACTATCTTACGATTGGCAATTGATTTTGAGAATATAGTTGCAGTTAAGGAGGCTTCTGGGAATATGGTTCAAGTGAAGGAAATTTTACAAAACAAACCAACAGATTTTATGGTGCTTTCTGGTGATGATATCACGGCACTACCTACACTTTTAGAAGGCGGGGATGGTGTAATATCTGTTATTGGTCAAGGTTTGCCTCAAGAATTTTCGCAAATGGTACGACTGGGACTGGAAGGTAAAACTAAGGAAGCCTATGTCTATCATCACCTTTTGCAAAACGGAATAAACCTTATTTTTGAAGAGGGTAATCCTGCAGGAATCAAAGCCATTTTAGAACTAATAGACCTGGGAAGTGCCAATGTACGGCTGCCATTGGTAGCAGCTTCTCCGGAACTTAGGAAGAGAATTGGGCTATTTGTTTATTCTGTTTTACGGATTCCAGCGTAGTGTCTTACGTTAAAACTTACCCAAAAGCAGTACATTAAAGACAGAATGAGGCTATTTTTGAATGGTGAGAAATGTTTTTTAAATCCATTGATAATCACTAATTTTGCAAAATGTTTTTTAGAATGAAGCAAATTTTTATTTTAGTCGTTTTGGCAATTCTCTTTCAGTCGTGCAGCGAGTTCCAAAAAGTGCTCAAGAACGTGGATGTAAAGGCGAAATATGATTTGGCTGAAAAATTATATGAAGAAGGCGATTATAAACGGTCCAATAGATTGTTGGAGCAAATAGCTCCTAAGTATATTGGAAAACCACAAGGAGAGCGGGTTATGTTCTTTTTGGCAAATAGTTATTATCAATTGGAAGATTATAATACAGCTGGTTATCAATTTGAACGTTTTAATAAATCTTACCCAAAGAGTGATAAAAGTACCGAAGCTTCCTTTTTAGGGGCAAAAAGTTATTATGAGCTATCGCCAAGGTATTCATTAGACCAGGCCGATACCAATAAGGCTTTGCTAAAGCTTCAAAATTTCATCAACGCTTATTCGGATTCGGAATACTTTGTTCAGGCTAATGCAATGGCTCAAGAATTGACTTCGAAAAAAGAACGTAAAGCTTATGAAATTTTAAAACAATACAACAAGTTGGGAGAGTTCAATTTCGACATGTTGAAATCTGCTGTTGCTGCAAGTGAAAATTTCGTTTCTGATTTCCCAGGTTCCATTTATCGTGAAGAAGCGTTGCTTGTAAAGGCAGATGCACTCACGTATATGGCTGTGAATAGTTTTGAGCAAGTACAGAAAAAAAGGTTAGAAAGCGCTAAAACATCAATTATGGCGTTTAAGAAGCAGTATCCCAATTCTAGGTTTGAAAAGGAAATCACTAATATGATGGATCAAATAGAAAATGGATTACAACAATACACAACAGAATCAAAATAAATAGTTTCAATTATGAACATGAACGATTTAAAAAACTCCAAAGCATCGGTATCTACGGTTACCATCGATAAAAACGAGTTTGACGAAAGAACAGATAATATCTACGAGGCCATTTCAATTACTGCGAAACGTGCTGTGCAAATCAATTCTGAGATTAAGAAGGAGTTGTTGGAAAAGCTGGAAGAATTTGCTACGTATAGCGATAGCCTAGAAGAGGTTTTTGAGAACAAAGAGCAAATTGAAGTCTCTAAGTTTTACGAAAAATTACCAAAACCACATGCCCTAGCGGTAGAAGAATGGTTGATGGACAAAATTTACCATAGAAATACAGAGAAAGACGCTTAGGGATTATGTTAGGTGGCAAAAACATCCTTTTAGGCATAACCGGAGGGATTGCAGCCTATAAAACTACATTCCTTGTTCGTCTATTGATAAAAGCTGGCGCTAACGTTAAGATTATTCTTACCGATAGCGCCAGTTTATTTGTTTCTCCACTAACGCTTGCAACGCTTTCTAAAAATCCAGTGGTTTCTGACTTTGTCAAAACAGACGCACACACAACGGACTGGAATAATCATGTAGAATTGGGTCTTTGGGCAGACCTTATGATTATAGCTCCGGCAACGGCCAATACCATGTCTAAAATGGCTGCCGGTACTTGCGACAACTTATTATTGGCGACCTATCTTTCGGCAAAATGCCCAGTGTTCTTCGCCCCGGCAATGGACTTGGATATGTACAAACACCCAAGTACCATTACTACTTTAAATACATTACAATCCTACGGAAATTTTATGATTCCCGCTACCTCAGGAGAATTAGCCAGTGGTCTGCATGGCAAAGGTCGTATGGCAGAACCAGAGGATATTATCGGTTTTATAAAACAACAACTTAGCATTGGACTTCCCTTAAAAAATAAAAAAGTACTGATTACGGCAGGACCAACCTATGAGGCTATAGACCCCGTTCGGTTTATCGGTAATCATTCTTCCGGACTTATGGGGTTTGAATTGGCCAAGTGCGCAGCAAGGTTAGGGGCCAATGTTTTTTTAGTTTCTGGCCCTACAAAATATGCCGTGGAACATGAATCAATTACTTTAATGAACGTGGTGTCTGCAGAAGAGATGTATAGTAAGGTACATGAGCATTACGCAGATGCGGACATTGTAATTTGTGCTGCAGCGGTATCGGATTATAGACCTAAAACAAAAGCATTACAAAAAATCAAAAAATCCAATAGCGAGTTAGAGCTAGACTTAGTGAAGACCAAGGATATCCTTTTTTCTTTAGGACAGGCCAAAAAGAATCAATATTTGGTAGGTTTTGCTTTGGAAACAGAAAATGAAGTGCAAAATGCCCAGGGAAAGTTGAAACGAAAGAACTTGGATGCCATCGTGCTAAATTCTCTTAATGATAAAGGTGCAGGATTTGGTGGTACGACCAATAAAATTAGTTTTTTAGATACCAATTCGGAAATACAAGCGTTTGAATTAAAAACCAAGGCAGCTGTTGCTGAGGATATTTTTATTGAAATCATTAAAAGACGCTATGCGTAAGCTTTTTCTATTCCTTAGTTTTTGCAGTTTTGTCGTTGCATTGCATGGCCAAGAACTAAACGTGACCATTACTGTAAACGCTGATCAGGTTTCCCAGACCAACCAGCAGATTTTTAAGACTTTGGAGCGCTCTTTAAACGATTTTGTAAATAAAAATAATTGGACCAATAGGGTGTATAAAGAAAATGAGCGTGTGAACGGTCAAATGTTTATCACCATAACAGAATATGAATCTGATCGGTTTAAAGGAAATATTCAGATACAATCCTCAAGACCTGTTTTTAATACCTCCTATGAAAGTCCTATTTTTAATTATAAGGACAACCAGTTCAATTTTCAATATATAGAATTTCAGCCCTTGGTATTCAACGAGAATGTTTTTGAGTCCAATCTTATAGCTGTAGTAGCGTATTATGTCTATGTTATGTTAGGATTGGATGCCGATACATTTTCTTTGGAAGGTGGTACAGAAATGTTTAGGAAAGCACAACAAATAACTACACAAGCACAGGGAAGCAATTTTTCAGGTTGGAGTCAGTCCGCTTCTGAGAATAGAACCCGTTTTGATTTTATCAGCGATATGTTGTCTAATACATACAAGGAATATCGTGTAGCAATGTACAATTACCATAGGAAAGGAATGGATATTCTGGGAGATAACAATAGTACCGGAAAACAAGTAGTTGCTGGCACTATGAAGTTGTTCGAGACCATGATCAAAAGAAGACCTAATGCCTTTTTAGTATCAACTTTTTTCGATGCCAAATCAGATGAGATTCAGAATATTTTTTCGGACGGTCCAAAAGTGGATATTATTAAGTTAAAGGAGACCTTGAACAGAATTGCTCCTTTGTACTCTAGTACATGGAATGATATTACCTACTGACCCTTTTTCACTTCAGAATATAGAGTACCTTTGTTTATCTAATTTTTAAAGTGTGCTCTCCAAACTTTCTATTCAGAATTATGCGTTAATCGACAGCTTAGAAGTAGGCTTAGATACTGGTTTTACCGTTATTACTGGGGAAACAGGTGCAGGAAAATCCATCTTGTTGGGTGGACTCTCATTGGTGCTTGGTAAGCGGGCAGATCTTTCCTCGCTAAGAAACAAGGAACAAAAGTGTATTATTGAAGCGGACTTTTTAGTTAAAGACTATGGCTTAAAACCCTTCTTTGATAGTAATGATCTAGATTACGATGAAATTACGGTTATCCGAAGAGAGATTTTACCAAGTGGTAAATCACGAGCCTTTATTAACGATACACCGGTAAATTTAGATGTGCTTTCACAATTAGGAGATCAGCTAATCGATGTTCATTCACAGCATCAGACATTACGCCTTACCGAAAACGATTTTCAGTTTAAATTGATAGATGCTTTAGCGAACAACAAGCTCCGTTTATTTGAATATTCACAGGTTTTGCGATCTCACGCCGGAATCCAAAAGGAGCTGCACCAGTTATTGGATTTTCAACAGAATGCTACCAAGGAGCAGGATTATAATTCTTTTTTACTCACAGAACTGGAGTCTGCGTCTTTAAAAGAAGGTATTCTGGAAGAGTTGGAAACCCAATACGAGCAATTGAATAACGTAGAGCTAATTAAGGAAGAGTTGTCCAAAGGAGACCAACTATTTAATGATGAGCAAATCGGTGTGTTGTTTTTAATGACCGAAGCTCGTTTAGCTTTTTCCAAACTAGCAGGTTTTGGAACACAATATGCTGATTTGCACGAAAGAATACAGTCTGTTTTTATAGAACTTGACGATATAAATACCGAATTACAGGTTTTTCAAGATAGCGTGGAATCAGATCCAGGCCTATTAGAGGAGGTAAACACAAAATTACAGCTGCTTTATAATCTTCAAAAAAAGCATGGTGTTACTCAAATCTCAGATTTGATTATTATTATGAACGATCTGGCCGATAAAATTTTTGAAACGGCAAACGTAGATCAGAAAATCGCTTTAAAAACCAAGGAACTTCAAGAAATGGAATCTACCTTAGAGGAACAAGGTCTGGTGTTGCGTGAAAAACGAAACGAAGTGATTCCTAAATTAAAGAAACAATTAGAAACCGATTTAGCACTGTTAGGAATGCCTAGTGCCTCTTTTCAGATAGCTTTAAGTCCTACTGATACGTTTAAGACAAACGGGATGGATGATCTTTCTTTCTTGTTCACAGCTAATAAAGGCAGTGCTTTCGGACTGCTTAAAAAAGTAGCATCTGGTGGTGAACTATCACGTATTATGTTGGCTATAAAAGCTATTTTGGCCAAATATGAGAAATTACCCACGATTATGTTTGATGAAATAGATACAGGGGTTTCAGGTGAAATTTCCAATCGCATGGCAGATATCATGAGGGAAATGAGCAAAGAAATGCAAGTTTTTTCTATTACTCATCTGCCGCAAGTAGCTTCCAAAGGTCACCATCATTTTAAAGTGTTCAAAACAGATGAGGATACAGGTACACAAACTAATATGAAAAAGTTGTCGAACGAAGAACGTACAGTAGAAATTGCTCAGATGCTAGGAGGTAAGGATATTTCAGATTCTGCCATGGCACACGCAAAAGAGTTATTGAATTAAATAGACTTATTTTAGATATCTTTGAACTTTAAACCAAAATTTTAGCATACGCATCATGGCATATAACTTATTAAAAGGTAAAAGAGGAATTATATTTGGAGCATTGGATGAAAAATCAATTGCTTGGAAAACAGCATTAAGCGTACACGCAGAAGGCGGTACATTTGTTTTAACAAATGCTCCTATTGCCATGAGAATGGGTCAGATTAATGAGTTGGCCGAAAAAACGGGTTCTCAAATAATACCTGCTGACGCCACAAGTGTTGAGGATTTGGAAAATTTAATAGCCAAGGCTCAAGAGATTCTTGGAGGTAAATTAGATTTTGTACTACATTCTATTGGAATGTCTGTAAACGTAAGAAAAGGGAGAGCGTATACCGATGAAAAATATGATTTCACTACAAAGGGATGGGATGTTTCTGCATTGTCCTTTCATAAGGTAATGCAATCCTTGTATAAAGCAGATGCTATGAAGGAGTGGGGAAGTATAGTAGCCCTAACCTATATGGCAGCACAACGTGTATTTCCGGATTATAATGATATGGCAGATAATAAAGCATATTTGGAATCCGTAGCACGTAGTTTTGGTTACTTCTTTGGAAAAGAAAAAAATGTTCGCGTAAACACCATTTCACAATCGCCAACGCCTACCACTGCAGGACAAGGGGTAAAAGGATTTGACGGTTTTATTAGTTATGCTGAAAAAATGTCTCCGTTAGGAAACGCTTCTGCTCAAGATTGTGCAGATTATACCATGACTTTGTTTTCTGACTTAACACGAAAGGTAACCATGCAAAACCTCTTCCATGATGGCGGGTTTTCAAATACGGGAGTTAGTCAAGAGGTAATAGAAAAATTTTAATACAAATACGCTCGTATTTTAATTGATTACTAGTATGCTTTGGACTAAATAAAAGTTAAAATGGAACTATCTTTTTCTTTTATTATACCGGTGTATAACAGGCCTCAGGAGATTAAGGAGCTGCTGAATAGTCTTACAAAACAGACCTATACAAAGGAGTACGAAATTGTTATCGTAGAGGATGGGTCTTCTTTATCCTCTGCGGATGTAATTTCAGAGTATCTGAACATTTTGGATATATCCTATTATGAAAAACCCAATTCGGGTCCTGGAGATTCCAGAAATTATGGCATGCGCTTGGCAAAGGGTGATTATTTCATTGTTCTTGATTCTGATTGTATTCTACCCCCATCTTATTTGGAACAAGCAGAGAAAAGTCTAAAAAAATATTTTGTGCACTGTTATGGAGGCCCAGATGCCGCACACGAATCTTTTAGCGATGTTCAAAAGGCTATCAATTATGCCATGACTTCCTTTTGGACTACTGGTGGTATACGGGGCGGTAAAAAAACCATAAATAAATTTCAGCCAAGAAGTTTTAATATGGGCATATCCAAGGAGGCATTCAAGACCGTTGGTGGTTACGGAAACATACACCCTGGGGAGGATCCTGATTTGACCATACGAATATGGAACAAAGGCTATGAGACCAAGTTGATACCCGAAGCTTTTGTTTATCATAAAAGACGAATAGATTGGCACAAGTTTTATGTGCAAGTAAATAAGTTTGGAATGGTTCGTCCTATTTTAAACAAATGGCATCCAGGAACTTCAAAAGTAACCTACTGGTTTCCAAGTGTGTTTTGTTTAGGACTCGTACTTTCCATAATGCTTTTATTTTGGAGTCTTTGGCTTCCCCTAGCATGTTATGGTCTCTATTTTTTACTATTGTTTGTGGATGCCATTCTGAAAACAAAAAGTATAAAAGTAGCCTTGTTAGCCTTATACGCTGCAGTAGTACAGTTTTTTGGTTATGGGTACGGCTTTTTGAAATCTACCCTCTACACTACATTTAGTGCTAGTTCCCCGCAGGATATTTTTCCTAATTTATTTTTTAAAACAAATTCTTGATTTTGATATTAGAGCGAGTAAAAACTGGATTGAAAAAACGAAAAGTTAAAGTGTTCTTGCTTTTTTTACTTTTTGCTACTCTTGCTTGGCTCATAGATAACCTATCACAGACAGTTATTAGCAATACAACCTTTGCTTTGGAGTATGTAAATGCTCCTGAAGATTTCTTATTGGAAAAAGCTCCAAAGAAGACCATCGATGTGCGCTTGAAGGCTTTGGGGTTTCAATTTATGGGCTTTGAAATTCGAAAACGCAAAGTACAAATAGATCTTTCCCAGATAAATGTTAAGGATTCAACCTATTATATCTTGCCTAAAATATATAGGAAACAAATAGAAAGTCAGTTGTCTAAACGCATGGAAATGCTAGAAATGGAGAATGATACTTTGTTTATTGATTTAACACCATTAATATCAAAGAGAGTACCCGTCCTGTCAAGGACTAATATTGATTTGACTACAAATTATATGCTAGAAGATGGGGTGCTAATATTTCCTGATTACGTAATTATAAAAGGTCCAAAGAACGAGGTGGATACCATATATTCTATAAGGACTTCTTATGTAGATTTACCAAACGTAAGTAGCGATTTTTCCCAAAAGACCCCCTTATTGCTGCCGAAGGAACTAAAGAAAACAAGTGTAACCCCCAATTCTGTTATCGTTTCTGGAAAGGTATATCGGTTTTCTGAAAAGGTATTTTCCGTGCCAGTGAAAATGATTAACGTTCCGGAGGATGTCAAGGTTCGTATGTTCCCTGACCATGTAAACGTTTTATGTCAAGGGAAAATTGATGCACTTAAAGACCTTAAAATTATCGATTTAAAGGTAGTAGTGGATTATGATAAGATTGAAGCTGCCAATGAAAATAGGCTAGAAGTGGAGTTGGATAGTTTTCCTAAAAATCTCAGTAAAGCGACTTTACTTACTAAAGAAATCGAATTTATATTAAGAAGACAATGATGGTTGTAGGCCTTACTGGTGGAATAGGAAGTGGCAAGTCCACTGTAGCAAAACTACTACTGGAGTTAGGGGTGCCTGTCTATAATTCTGATGTAGAGGCAAAAAAGATGATGGAGACTTCAAAGGTTTTAAAAAGAAAAATAGTAAGCCTCTTGGGTGCAGAGTCCTATATAAACCACAAGCTTAATAGACCTTATATAGCCACTCAGGTATTTAAGGACAAGAAGCTGTTACAAAAATTAAATTCCATAGTCCATCCAGCGGTGCGAAAACATTTTGTAATGTGGTGTAAAAACCAAAGTCACCCCTATGTAGTGCAAGAGACTGCTCTTTTATTTGAGAATGGTACTAAGGATTTTTATGATAAGACTATTTTGGTCACAGCACCAAAAGATATTCGTATTGCTAGGATTATTTCAAGAGACGGAAGCACTAGGGAGAAGGTCTTGGAACGGATACAAAACCAATTAGAGGATAAGGAAAAAGTATCCTTAGCCGATTTTGTGTTAGAGAATATAAACTTAACAAAAACAGTAGTAAAAGTGCAGAAACTAGACAAGGCTCTGCTTGAATATTGCTAGCGTCCCATGATTTTAACATTTATGTTAAGCTTAGGTTAAACACACTATTTCCCTTATACTAAATCTGTAATTTTAACATTAAATGAACAAGAGGTTATTTGTGCTTTTGGTAATTCTAATGAGCACAGCGCTTATAGGACTGATATTTGTTCAAAGTTTTTGGATTAAAAAATCGGTAGAAGATAAGGAGGAACAGTTTTCAGGTATTGTATCAGAAGCATTAAATAGTGTAACTGAAAAAATTACAGAACGGGAAACTAAAAATTATGTTGATAGGTATATACAAGCAAAAGATAGTGTTGGAGAATTGGTGAACAGTCAATTTAAAAATTTCTTTTTTATTGATAGGGATGTAAATTCCAATGATATATTGCTATATGAGCATGGCATTCTAGAGGAGGATTATAGTATTTCCTCAACGTTCTTAGACAATCCTGATGGCAGTGATTCTACCATAATTAAAAATTACACCAGTAAGCGAAGAACGTCTATTTTTAAAGAAGACTATGATTTGGATGGTAAAGGCTATAAGCTGACACCATTACAGAAAGTAGAGAAAATAGGTGGTCTATCTAAGTTTGATAAATTAGCAATGGAGGAACTTTTTAGTTCGTACGCTAAAAAAGTGCCAATTCATCAAAGGGTTTCAAAACAAGAGATAGAGCTCTTGATGCAAAGGGAACTGGAGAATAGAGGTGTAGGAATTAGTTTTGAATATGGCGTCTATAGCAACGGATTGCCTACAAAGATAAAATCCAAAAAGTTTAAGTATTCTGAAAAGAATATTTATAAGGCCCATATGTTTATGGATATGGAAGGCAGCTCCAATTTTGATTTGTTGGTTTCTTTTCCTGAAAAGAAGCGTTTTTTGGTAGGGTCTATTTTAGGTATGGCACTGTTGTCCCTACTATTTACTCTTATTATTGTTATTGCCTATTCAGGGGCAATTTATCAATTGATTAAGCAAAAGCAGATATCCGAAATAAAAACGGATTTTATTAATAATATGACGCATGAGTTCAAAACCCCTATAGCAACGATAAATTTAGCGGTAGAGGCGATTAGGAACCCAAAAATTATAGGTGATCATGAAAAGGTAAACCGGTACCTTACAATGATTAGAGAGGAAAACAAAAGAATGCATGCCCAAGTGGAAAATGTGCTTAGAATTTCTAAGCTAGAGAAAAATCAGTTGGATATTAGTAAGGATAGGGTAGATGTTCACGACATAATAGAGGATGCTATTACACATGTAGATTTAATTGCTAAGGATAGGGGAGGATATATTCGTACGCATTTGGTAGCGGAACGTTCAGAGGTATTGGCAAACGAAATGCATTTTACCAATGTGATTGTAAATATGTTGGACAATGCCATTAAGTATTCAGATGAGGCACCGCAAGTAGATGTGTATACTGAGAAAGTAAACAATTATATTATTATCAAGATCAAAGACCAGGGAGCTGGGATGGGAAAGGCAGTTCTAAAAAGGGTTTTTGAAAAGTTCTATAGAGAGCACACCGGTGACGTACATAACGTAAAAGGGCATGGTTTAGGGCTCGCATACGTAAAGAAAATAGTAGAAGATCATCAAGGAGAAGTTTTTGCAGAAAGTGAAAAAGGAAAAGGAAGCACTTTCTTTATTAAACTACCTTTAATTTAAAATAGTATGGAAACAATAAACAAGAAAATACTTTTGGTGGAAGACGATCCAAATTTTGGAATTGTTCTTAAAGATTACCTATCCATGAACGACTTTGACGTTACGTTGGCGAAAAATGGGATGGAAGGTTTTGAAAAGTTTAAAAAGGATAATTATGACATTTGTATATTGGATGTTATGATGCCGTATAAGGATGGATTTACCTTGGCTAAGGAGATTCGCGAAAAGAATGAGAACGTTCCTATAGTTTTTCTTACAGCCAAGACCATGAAGGAGGATGTGCTAAAAGGTTATAAGGCTGGGGCAGATGATTATTTGAATAAGCCTTTTGATTCTGAAGTCCTTTTAATGAAGCTCAAAGCTATTTTACAACGAAAAGCATCTAATAGTCTTGCGGATAGTAAGAAGTTTGAGTTTACTATTGGTGGTTTCCACTTAAATTCTAAACTAAGGTTCCTAAAGTATAAAGAAGATGAGTCGATAAAATTATCTCCTAAAGAGAACGAACTGCTGCGTTTGTTAGCTTTGCATGAGAATGATTTAATGCCGAGGGAATTGGCCCTGACGAAGATTTGGAGAGACGATAATTATTTTACTTCCAGAAGTATGGATGTTTATATCGCCAAGCTGCGTAAGTATTTAAGGGTAGACGATACCGTGGAGATATTAAATATTCATGGTGAAGGTTTCCGTTTGGTCATTAAGACAGAGGAATAGGGTTGTTGCTTTTAGTAATCCAGAATAATTTAAAGAAAATTATTCTGGATTACTAAAAGCTATACTTCAAAATTGAGTTTGTATATTATATTAATGCTGTACCGGTAGTATATGTGCGACGAATAACCCAGTCTCATATTGTGATTGTCTCTATAAATTCTGTTACGATTTGTTCAGGAGTTTTAAGGATAGATAGGGTTACCGCCTCCTTAGGTTCTTCCAAATCATGGAATTGAGATTGAAGTAACACAAGTGGCATAAAGTGACCTTTTCGTTTTGAAAGCCGTCTGGTAATCTCTTCAATATTGCCCTTTAAGTATAAGAATCTACACTGGTCGATTAAATTATTTGTTAGCTGCTTTCTGTACGCCTGCTTAAGCGCAGAACATACAATCACAGCTCCTTTTTCCTGGTTTTCAAAAGCAATGTTATGAAGGCGATCTAACCAACCTTTTCTATCGGTATCGTTCAATGCTTCTTTGTTTGACATTTTTTTTATATTAGCTTCAGGATGGTAATCGTCACCATCAAAAAATATATACCCTAACCGATTAGCCAATAGTTTGCCAATGGTAGATTTGCCACTGCCAGAAACTCCCATAACGTATATAATCATTGGCTTATTCATTTCTAAGTTCTTTCAATGCCGTAGCAATACGCTGTAGTTTTTGGTCGGAGCTGGTATCCGTATCCAACCAAAGGGTGTCCTTGTTTTTATTGAACCAAGTAAGCTGCCGTTTTGCGAACCGTCGGGTATTTTTTTTAATTTCTGATAGGGCTATATCCAAATTCCATTTCCCTTCTAAATGGCTAAATAGCTCTTTGTAACCTACAGTTTGTAGTGCGTTTAAACGCTTATGATCTACCAACGCCTCTACTTCGCTAAGCAGGCCATCAGCCATCATTATGTCTACCCTTCGGTTAATTGTATCGTAAATATGTTCGCGTTTTGTCTGTAGTCCAACCGTCAATGTCGTGAAATTTCTTTCTTTTGTGGGTTTTTCTAAAAAGCTACTATATGTTTTTCCGGTACCTATACATATTTCTAGAGCTCGTATGAGTCTATGCGGATTGTTTTGGTCTACTTTTTCATAGTACGTAGCGTCCAGTTCCTGTAATTTGTTTTGAAGTTTTTCAATACCATGTTTCGCTAATTCTTGGCTTAGCTGTTCGCGTATTTGCGAATCTACCTTTGGAAATTCGTTTAAGCCCTTGGTTACTGCATCAACATATAAGCCACTACCACCAACCATAATAACAATTTCATGATGTTTGAAGAGGGTATCCAGTAGTTGAATAGCATCTCTTTCAAATGCTCCAACTGAATAGGCTTCCGTAATACTTTTGTGTTGTATAAAATGATGTTGAGCAGCGGTCAATTCGTCTGGGTCTGGTACCGCGGTACCAATAGTCATTTCCTTAAAAAACTGTCTTGAATCCGCAGATAAAATTTCTGTCTGGTACCGTTGTGCTAACACTACGGCAAGCTTGGTCTTTCCAATTGCTGTAGGACCTACTATGGAAATAAGAATTTTACTCATTTAAAAGGTTACCACAGTTATAGCAATGTCTTGCATCGTCTCTATGTTCTTCTTTGGTGCAGTAAGGACAGTTCTGGGTATTTAAATGTATTCCGTGATTATTTACAGCAGTGGGACTTTCATTTTTCTTTTCTCCGACCTTGTCCTGCCCTGCAAATTCTGCGGTAACGATACCCGTAGGAACGGCAATAATACCATAACCCATAACCATAATAATAGTGGCGATAAACTGGCCAAGATTGGTTTGAGGGGCAATATCTCCATAACCCACTGTAGTAAGCGTCACTATAGTCCAGTAGATACTTCTTGGAATACTGGTAAAACCAGCTTCTTCACTTTCTATCAAATACATAATGGTTCCCATACTTACAGAGAGTATGAGCACCACGTAGATAAAAACGACAATTTTTGTTCTACTGGCTTTCATAGCCTTTTTTAATTGCGAGGCTTCGCCAATGAATTTCACCAGTTTAAGGATTCTAAAAATACGGAGCATTCTAAAAATTCTAAATGCCAACAGTACTTGAGAGCCCGCGAATAAGTATGACAGATACAGCGGAATGGTGGAGATAAAATCTATGATGCCGTAAAAACTGAATATATATTTGAAGGGTTTTTTAATAGAGATGATGCGGGCAATATATTCGATGCTAAAAAAGATGGTCACAAACCATTCTAAAAATAGAAGTTCTTTGTGGTATTTTATATCAATTTCCTGTACACTTTCTAGCATTATTAGGATAACGCTAAGAATAATAAGAATAATGAGTACTAAATCAAACCATTTTCCAACAGGCGTATCCGCTTCATAAATGATTTCATGAAGTTTGCTTTTCCAGTTGGATTTTGATTTTTTCCCTTTTAATTTCACGTGTTAATAGGAATTGTTTTTAGTATACGCTTCTTTCTAAGATAGGATTCTATGATAAAATTAGTGTTTACAGTCCCATTCATTGGGGTGATTAAGGATTCTAAGATAGGCATATTATTTATTTGATGGTTTAGATCGTAATAACCCAAGCCAACAAGGGATCCTTTTTTAATCAAAATAACACTGTTTTCACCGATTTCCCGTCCTTTGTCTATTAACAGGACGTCTTTTCCCTTTAAGGTGTGTTTTTCTAGTGCTTCCAACAAACGTTCATTATAAATCTCTGGTGCTTCCTCTTTAATACAAGCTCCATTGCATTGGTTATCGTCATAGGCTGCACAGTTGCCTCTAGCCTCACTTATACCGTTGAGCTTATCACAAAGCTTAAATTCCTTTGTTATTTTGTATAAATGGTTTTTAGCACTAAAAACACCATTGAAAAAGCCCATGGGCTGTTTACAATCCGCAACCGCAGTCGCCCTTAATTCTATGTATCCATTTTCGTTAGTAGATTGGCATATTGTGTGGGTAAACATTCGTTTTCTTGGCGAAGCATTATATTTAGGCCTGTTTTTAAGTAATTCTTGGTGTTCCTTTAAAATGGAGACCAACTCGCTTCCCGTACGTTCAAAAGTCACCTTTTTGGTTTCTTTTACCAATTTTCTCGGCCTGTTACCACTTTTAGTAAATAGTTGATTAACGCGCTTTTTTATATCAGTGCTTTTGCTTAAATATATAATTTCCCCATCCTTGTTGTGCATGTAGAAAAGCCCTATTTCATTTGGCATACTTTTAACGATATCCAATTGTTTTTCAGAAAGTTCACCATGTGTTTCTTTTCGGATAACGTCTTGGATAATGGTTTTTTCGCTGTCTTTTGCCAACAATAGCTTAAAAAGCTTTATAGTAGCCAAGGCATCTCCGTTGGCCCTATGACGATCACTTACAGGAATGCCTAAGGAACGTACCAATTTACCTAAACTATACGATTCCGCATCAGGGAGCAATGTTTTAGAGAGGTCTACAGTGCACAAGGTCTTGCGCTGATAGTTGTAGCCCAATCGTCTAAATTCCGTTCTTAATATCCGATAGTCGAACTGGGCATTGTGGGCAACAATCACTGTATCTTGGGTTATTTCTATGATGCGTTTGGCCACCTCATGGAATTTAGGTGCAGTACGTAACATTTTATCATTGATACCCGTAAGTTTTACTACAAAAGGCTGAATATCTTTTTCTGGATTCACTAGACTAATAAATGTGTCCACGACTGTCTGTCCATCAAATTTATGTATGGCAATTTCTGTGATACCTTCCTCATTGTATTTGCCTCCCGTCGTCTCAATATCCAAAACTGCGTACATCGTCCTTTCTCTGTGTTATATTCTAAATTGGGTTATTCTTGTAAAGATTACTTGAAGTTTCTTGCTCCAAAGATACTACTTCCTATACGCACCATACTACTACCTTCTTCAACCGCTATTGGATAATCACCGCTCATACCCATGGAAAGTACCTCGATAGTCGGTAAGTTAGATTTGAGTATTTCAAAAAGTGATTTTAAGGTTTTGAATTCCTTCCGTATTTGAGACTTGTTTTCTGTAAAAGTAGCCATACCCATTAACCCTTTAATCTTTATATTTTCTAACGTAGAGAAATCCGAGTCTTGGATTAATGCTAGAAGCTCTTCCTTATTAAAACCAAACTTGGTGTCTTCCTCAGCAATATGAACTTGTAAAAGACAGGAAATACAACGCTCGTGTTTTTTAGCTTGCTTATCAATTTCTTTTAACAACTTTAAACTATCCACCCCATGGATAAGGTCCACGTACTCTGCCATGTATTTGACCTTGTTCCTTTGTACATTACCAATCATGTGCCATTGGATGTCTTTAGGTAGTACTTCCCATTTCTGGGTCATTTCCTGAATTTTATTCTCTCCAAATATCCGTTGACCAGCATCATATGCCTCTTGTAAATCAGAAACAGGTTTTGTCTTAGAAACTGCTACCAGCGTAACCTCTTCCTGAATGGATTCACGTATTTGTGCTAAATTCTTCTTTATGGACATAAATAAAATTATAAACTATAATTAGGAAATTCAAAGTTCGTAAATAGCCATACCACTTCTTAGTTTCGGCTCTATATATGTGGTTTTTGGAGGCATAACCAAGCCGGCATCGGCAATCTTTTTTATTTCAGAAATACTTATCGGTAACATACTAAAACCTACGATGTATTGCTGAGTATCGATTTCGTTTTTCATTCGGATGATGTTATGTTTACCAGAACCATAGGAAATTCGTTTGTCGTTTCGCAAGTCGGATATACCTAAAATTGGATGTAAAACGGTAGTATATAATATTTGGGTATCCAATTCGCTCAAGGCATCCGAAAAATCATATACCGTTTTTCTCAAGTACAGCGAATAGAATTCTCCGTCCAAGTACATACTAAAATGATGTTTTTTGGTAGGTTTGTATAGTACGTTTCCTTTATTTTCTATTCTAAAATAGGTGTCTAATTGAATTAAAAACTCTTCTTTACTTAAACCATTCAGGTCTTTTACCATGCGATTAAACTCATAGATGCGTATTTCCGATTCGGGAATCAGATAACTCATAAAATAGTCGGAAGACTTTTCTTCTAATGCACCTTGGGTTTTAAACATATTGGACAATAAATTGGAAGAAGCACTTCTGTGATGCCCATCAGCAATGTAAAGCTTACCTACATTAGCAAATCTATTTTGTATGTTCTTGGTTACCATTTCATCCGAAATGACCCAAAGTTTGTGTGAAACCTTGTCTGTAGTTGTAAAGTGATAGGCCGGAACTTTACTTTTTTCAGTATCTAAAAGAGCTTTTATCTCGGAATTATCCGCGTAGGTCATTAAAACAGGTTCCGCATTAAATTTGACGGTTTTAAGATAATTGGCAAATAGAGTTTCCCTCCTTTTTATAGTATCCTCATGCTTTTGGATAATGTTGTTCCTATAATCGGCTACTGATGTAGCACAAAAAAGCCCACAGCATGTTAAATCGTCCTGTTCAATTTGATATAAATAAAACCCGGGTTGCATATCCTTTTTTAAAATATCATCTTCCAAAAATTCTAGATACCTGTTTCTTACTAAAGAAAAACGTTTATTTCCAGATACCTGTTTATAGAATTTATAGCCTGGATTGATGATATGCAAAAAGGAAAAGGGATTAAATTCCAAATTTGCATTCAGCTCCTTTTTAGAATAAGATTGGTAGGAACGGGAGACCACAAAAGGGGCTTTGTCCTTCGTTGGTCTAATAGCCCTGAAAGGTTTTACCGTCGCCATTTATCCGTTTACAAACTGTTTGGAAACTATTTCCGCCTTTCTATTATTGGTATAGTCATAGAATCCTTCACCAGATTTAATACCAAACTTACCTGCCGTTACCATGTTAACTAGCAAGGGCGAAGGGGCATATTTTGGATTTTTGAAACCAGTATACATCACATTTAATATAGAAAGACATACGTCCAAGCCAATAAAATCTGCTAGTTGCAACGGTCCCATAGGATGTGCCATTCCTAATTTCATTACCGTATCTATTTCTTCAACTCCGGCCACTCCGTGATGAAGCGTTTCTATGGCTTCATTAATCATAGGCATTAAAATACGATTGGCTACAAAACCGGGATAATCATTAACCTCCGTTGGCGTTTTTCCTAATGTTTTGGAAAGTTCCATAATGGTAGCGGTAGTTTCATCCGATGTGCTGTAGCCCCTTATAATTTCCACCAACTGCATAATAGGTACGGGATTCATAAAGTGCATTCCTATTACTTTTCCCGGTCGTGACGTTGCTGCAGCGATTTTGGTAATGGATATAGAAGAGGTATTTGTAGCTAAAATAGTCTCCGGGTCACAAAGCGCATCTAAATCCTTAAAAATATTCAGTTTAAGGTTTACGTTTTCAGTAGCAGCTTCCACCACAAGATCGGTCTGTGTAAGACCTTCTTTTAGATTAGAAAACAAGCTGATATTGGACAAGGTGTTTGTCTTTTCCTCTTCTGTTATCTTTTCTTTAGACAGCATTCTATCTAAATTCTTGGAAATGGTAGCAAGACCTTTATCCAATGATTCTTTTGAAACATCGATTAAATTAACATTGAAACCCGCCTGTGCAAAAACGTGTGCAATACCGTTACCCATGGTGCCGGCCCCAATTACTGCTATATTATTCATTTATCTTTATTTTATTTTCGTCAAAAGAAGCAATGATTCGTAAAGCTACTTCCAAAGCTTGCGTACCTTGTTTTAAAGATACTACAGGTACCGTATCATTTTGTATTGCATCCGCAAATGCTTCCAGTTCATCCAAAATGGCATTATTCGCAGAAATTGAAGGGTTTTCAAAATAAATCTGTTTTTTTATTCCTTCTGCATTTTGAAGTACCATATCAAAATCTCCTGGACTTTCAGGCGCATCCTTCATTTTTACCACTTCCACTTTTTTCTCTAAAAAATCGACCGATATATAGGCGTCTTTCTGAAAAAAACGGGATTTGCGCATATTCTTTAAAGAAATCCTGCTGGCTGTCAAATTGGCTACGCAACCGTTTTCAAACTCCAGTCGAGCATTGGCAATGTCCGGGGATTTACTAATAACAGAAACACCGCTTGCATTGATCTGTTTTACTTTGGAATTAACTACGCTAAGTATAGCATCAATATCATGAATCATGAGGTCTAGCACCACAGGAACATCAGTTCCTCTAGGATTAAATTCTGCCAAACGGTGTGTTTCTATGAACATTGGCTTGTGTATGGCATCTTTTACAGCCGTAAAGGCAGGGTTAAATCGTTCTACGTGTCCTACTTGTCCTTTTACTCCAAATTTTTCTTCCAATACCAAAAGTTCTTGTGCCTCTTCTAATGTATTGGTAATGGGCTTTTCTATAAAAACATGTTTCCCGCCTTCCATGGACTTTTTAGCACAGTCGTAATGGGAAAGTGTTGGCGTAACAATATCTACAACATCTACAGCGGCTATTAATTCATTTATATTATCAAAGTAGGTATATCCGAATTCCGCGGCTACTTTTTTACCTATGATAATGTCTGCATCATAAAACCCGATTAACTCAAATTTCTTGGATTCCTGAAGCAAACGCAAATGGATTTTTCCAAGATGACCTGCTCCTAAAACACCTGCTTTTAGCATGATTTTCGTTTTTATCAAAAATAAGCATACTTTATAAATTAAAGGGAACGGCCCTATTAAAATACAGCTTTTTCGGTACGTTTTTTTTATTGTGTTTCTTTCGTACAGGTAACTTTGCTACATTTGAATTTCAAACTAACGACCATTGAAAGATACCTTAAAACATAGGGGAATGCGTAACCAACTAGCGCAAGTATTGATAGCCAAGGGAATAACTGATTCTAAAGTGTTAGATGCCATCCGGGACATCCCAAGGCACTTATTTATGGATAGTAGTTTTGAGGGACATGCCTATCAGGATAAAGCATTTCCAATTGCCGCGAACCAAACCATTTCACAACCCTATACAGTAGCCTTTCAGACGCAATTATTGGAGCTAGAACCTTCTATGACTGTATTGGAAATAGGTACAGGTAGTGGCTATCAAACAGCGGTACTTTTAAAGTGTAGGTCCAAAGTTTTCACAATAGAACGCCAATTAGAACTTTTTAAGAAAACGAGTCTGTTTTTTGCGAAAATGGGATACAGGCCCAAAAAAACTATTTTTGGTGACGGATACAAAGGTCTTCCTGAAAACGCTCCTTTTGATAGAATTATTGTCACCGCCGGCGCGCCAGAAGTGCCTAAAGCCTTACTCTCGCAATTAAAAGTAGGAGGTAGGTTGGTTATTCCTGTAGGTTTTGAAGAACAAATCATGACCCTATACGTGAGAACTAGCGAAAAGGAATTTAAAAAAGAAGAATTTGGTTCTTTTAAGTTTGTGCCCTTGTTGGAAGATAAAAATTAGGAAAAAGCCTAGTTGTTAAAACTTTTTTTAATCCTAGCTAGATCGCGTTTGTTGTCCATATCCTTCATACTCTCCCGTTTGTCGTAGAGTTTTTTACCCTTTGCAAGCGCTATTTGTATTTTCGCAAATCCCCTGTCGTTTATAAAAAGTGTTAAGGGTACAATGGTTAATCCGGAAGCTTTCACTTCTTTAAATAATTTCTTCAATTCCCTTTTTTGCAAGAGAAGCTTTCGTTCAGCCTTGGGTTTGTGGTTGTAGTGTGATGCATGGGAGTATTCATCAATTTGCATGTTGATAACAAAAAGCTCCCCTCTATCATTAAACTCACAAAAACTTTCGGATATAGAAGCTCTTCCATATCTAAGAGATTTAATTTCGGTACCTCCCAGAACAATACCTGCCGTATACTTGTCCAACAGTTCATACTCAAACCGTGCTTTTTTATTTTTTATGTTGATGTTCTTTTGCATACACAGCAAAAATAAGCACAATTAAATAATCGGCTTGTCTTTTAAAAAGAATTAAAGCACTTCATTTGTAATGAACGATGCTCTTTTACGAATAAGTATAAAATTAGTTTTCATGAATAGATGGTATTTCATTTTTACTACCCTGTTAGTAATTGCTTGTAATGAAAAAGCAAGAGAACCTAGCGTAAAAGAAGTTATAGATAAAAGTATTGCTGCTAGCGGCGGAGAAAATTACAACGAAATGGATATTTCTTTTCGATTTAGAGATATTGACTATAGTTCAGAGTTAAGTGGAAATGAAAGAACGATGAATAGAAGTTTTCAAAATGATTCCGCGCGAATAATAGATGTAAAGAGTCCCAAAGGTTTTCAACGTTTTGTGAACGATACTATAGTAACCTTGTCAGATTCTTTGGCAAATGTGTATACCAACTCCGTAAACTCAGTGCATTATTTTGCGTTACTCCCTTATGGCTTGCATGATGCAGCAGTAAACAAAAAGTTTTTGGGTATGGTAACTATCGATTCAACTGAATATTACAAGATTGAAGTAACTTTCGATCAAAAAGGAGGTGGAGATGATTATGATGATATCTATGTGTATTGGTTCAATACCAAAACCTTTAAGCCAGACTATTTAGCCTATGAATTTCACATAAACGGAGGTGGTCAGCGGTTTAGAAAAGCGTTTAACGAGCGGGTCGTAGGAGGTATTCGCTTTGTAGACTATAAGAATTATAAAAATCCACAATTAAATCATTCTATCTACAGCATAGATAGTCTATACCAAAGCAATGCCTTGGAACTGTTATCGGAAATTAAACTAGAAAACATACTAGTTAGTCCGGGCAATTACAATTAAAGACCAATCTGGAGTCGGTAGCTACGCCATTAACAATTTTAACAATAAATAGAGTGCCGTTTTCACTATCGTCTATGGTTTGGTACTTATCATCACCCAGCAGGAGATTTACCATTTGAGGGGTGGTGTTACTATGGCCAACTACGAGAATATTTTTGTCTAAGTTATCTGTTTTAAGCTGTTCAATATCCAATGAGCGTGGATCATAATATTGCACATCTAAATTATTTTTAACTGATGTAGGTGCTGCTGTCATTGAGGTTCTGGCATAATCCGTAGAGTAAATAGCGTCAATGTTGGCCTCTTTAAATATTTCTGCCCAATGCATGGCACGACCCAATCCTTTTTGACTCAATTCTGGGTCTTTATTTTCCGGGTTGCTTCTGTCCTTTTCTGCATGCCGGATGAAATAAAAGGTAGTAATACCACTGTCTACATTAATTTCGGTTACGGGTTGCTCTTCTTTACAAGATTGCAGAATAATAAATCCAGTAAGTAAGATTAGCTTTAGAAATTTCATTTACGTACTATTGTTTTGGTGAGTATAAAACTAAAAATACTCGAAAAAATTACGTTCAATAGTCTATTTTTTGTTTTTTTGCATATGAGAAATTTTTGTGGGGCACTTCTTATCGGTTTTGTAGTTTTTGGTGCAAGGGCGCAAACGGCAAACTTACCTAACGATTTCAGACAACAAAACATTACTGAGTATAACTCCAGCCTTGTAAACCCTGCATATGCTTTAGACAGAAATAATGCGCCTTCAGCGGCACTTTGGGCACGATGGCAATGGCAAACGTTCGATGCGGACCCTACCTCTCTTTTCTTCAACTATACGCATAAATTAAACGAAGCATCCGCAATAGGTGGGGCATTTTTTCAGAATAATACTGGAATCTTTCTAAACACTGGTGGCACACTAAACTATGCCTATGCTATTGATTTTAGCCCAAAAGTAAGATTAGGAATAGGTTTGAATCTTTTTGTCTTTCAGCAGAAATTGGCTGATGAGCGTTTTTTTCAACCCAATCCTATACAAATGACTCCACCGAAAGATATGGTGTTGCAATTGGCCCCAGGAATTAACCTAAGAGTAGATAAATTTAACATCGGTTTTGTTTCCGAAAATATGTTCGATTATAACCTAACTACGAGCGAGCGAAATTCTAGTCCGTCTGACCGGATGTTTTTTGGACTTGCCAGTTATGATATTCCAATGAGTATTTTGAATTTGGATGGTAATTCTTATTTACGCCCAGGGGTTTACTTCAAGTCTATACCTGGTTTTGATACCCAATATGGTTTCAACTCTATTTTGAGCACTCAAAAATTTTGGGCACAGGCAGGTTATAATAGTTTTTACGGTGTTTCTGGAGGTGTTGGCGGACGTTTCTTAAAGCGTTTCTCAGTAGGTGCATTGGTAGAGATAGGGACAAGCCCGGAGTTGAAAAATACCGATCCTACTTTTGAGTTGGTAACTTCCTACCGATTTGGAAACTTAAGCAAGCCTGAAGAATTAGAAGAGCAGCTATTAGCCGAGCAAGAAGAAAAGGAGAATGCGCTACAAGAAGAATTAGAAAAATCTGAAGAGCTTGCTGCCAAGGAGGAAAGAAAGGCGGAAGAACAATTAGAAAAAGAAAGAGCGACTCAATTTAAGGATTCTGTAAGACAGTCTGGCAAGACCTCAGTTGCAACAGTTAAGTTATCGAAAAGAGATCTTAGACGAAAAGCAGACTCCATTAGTCGCGCTGAAGAGGCCCTTGCCTTTCAGGCAATGATTACCTTAAAAAAACAACAGCGACAAGATTCTATTACTGCAATCAATAAATCACGGGAGGAGGCTATTGTGCTGGAGCTTCAAAGAGAAAAGGATTCCTTAACAGAAGTAGCCAATGCAAAAATAGAGGCCGAACGCTTAGCATTGAAAAATGAGGTGGTAAAACCTAAAGCGGGCGAACGCTATGAAGAAGTAACTAAACAAGGCTCTTTAGAACCAGGGTACTACCTAATAGCAAATGTTTTTGGTACAAAACGTTATTTTGAAATTTTCAAAACGGATTTAACAAAGAAGGGGATTGAACCTAAGTCCTTTTATCGTGACTCTAACAAGTATAATTATGTGTATTTGGCACGGTACAATTCCATAGACGAAGCAAGAAAAGCGCGAGATTCTAAATTTGGAGGTAAATACCAAGAGAAAACATGGATTTTTAGGGTCACCGGAGAATAGCCAATAAGGAGCTTTTAATTTAATAAGCACTTTCCATATAAATTTCTAAACTCCTATAGTTAAGAACTTATTGCGGAATACATACCGTTGTTAGCATCTGTAATTACTGGCTAATTCCTTCCGGCTAGGAATGGAATACAAGAAACAATTTTCTTATTATTCCCAACAGAGTCTTATTTTTGTTACGGATGTACTGCAAAGGTGTATTACATAGATGTGTAATACAAGGTAAATTTAAAAATTGACGTTCTCAATTCGATGATTTTTTCTCAAACTGTCAATAAATATTTTTACAAAAATTAGTCATGCTCTATGCTGCTGAAACTAAGTTAACTTTTATTCGTAAGTAGATCAAACAAATTGAAAACAACAAAATATATATAGATGAAAAGTCCAATCTGGAAAACCGCCACTGAGTTCGATGATATTACCTATACCAAATGTGATGGAGTTGCCCGTATTGCTTTTAATAGGCCTGATGTGCGAAATGCCTTTAGGCCAAATACTACCAGTGAACTCATAAAAGCATTTTATGATGCCCAAGAGGATACGTCAATAGGTGTGGTATTGTTATCAGCGGAAGGTCCCTCTACCAAAGACGGAATATGGTCTTTTTGCAGTGGTGGAGATCAAAAAGCTAGAGGAGAGAAAGGATACGTTGGTCAGGATGGACAACACCGCTTGAATATTCTAGAAGTGCAACGTATGATCCGGTTTATGCCAAAAGTTGTCATAGCAGTGGTTCCGGGATGGGCTGTTGGTGGAGGGCATAGCCTTCATGTCGTTTGTGATATAACTTTAGCTAGCAAGGAGCATGCTATTTTTAAACAGACCGATGCTGATGTCACCAGTTTTGACGGAGGATATGGATCTGCATATTTGGCAAAAATGGTAGGGCAAAAAAAAGCTAGGGAGATTTTCTTCCTAGGAAGAAGTTATTCCGCTCAAGAAGCATTTGAAATGGGTATGGTGAATGCGGTAATCCCGCATGATGATCTTGAAAATACAGCCTTCCAATGGGCGCAGGAGGTATTAGAAAAATCACCTATATCTATAAAAATGCTCAAGTTCGCTATGAACCTTACTGACGATGGTATGGTAGGTCAGCAAGTATTTGCGGGTGAAGCTACCCGCTTAGCTTATATGACCGAGGAAGCCAAGGAAGGCAGGAATGCGTTTTTAGAGAAGCGAAAACCAGATTTTGGGAAGGATAATTGGTTGCCGTAAAACAGTATTAAAATATAGGATTATTAATGCTGATTATAAGTTAACGTAGCTATTTTTTTTGCTAACTATTGCTGTAAACTAAAAAGAGTCCAATCAATTAAGATTAGACTCCTTTACGAGAACACTATATGAAAATGAAAAAATTATATTTCGTTTTTATTACATAGTAAAAGTAGTACGAAAGACAAGATGTGCGAAACTATTGTTGTGAACTAAGGGAATTTTGTGGTGTATAAGATTAAGTGCACAATTATAAGTCAAACCGTTCTTTTGAATGTACTTAATAACTGAATTTTAGATTGATCATTAGTAAGTAAACTTAAGATATAAGATGCTATTAGTCTCATAAACTAACTTTTTTTAAAACCTCTTTTTATAGACTTTTTTAGATTTAATCAAAAACTAGAATGTCAAATATTGGATTGATTATAGCTGAGCGGAGTAGGGATATCGGGGATTTTTTGGTAGGTAGGTTGATTCCCTTCCGAAAGAAGCGAATGATAGGTCCCTTTATATTTATAGACCATATGGGACCAACACAACTGGGTCCAAAATCGTATATGGATGTAGACCAACATCCTCATATAGGTCTTTCTACGCTTACCCTTATGTTGGAGGGTGAAGTGTTACATGAAGATAGCATTGGCACAAAACAGTTGATACAGCCAGGATCAGTAAATTGGATGGTAGCTGGCAGCGGTGTTTCTCATACAGAACGTACTCCAAATCACCTTAGAAATAACACTGTTTTTACTGCCCATGGGTACCAGATTTGGGTTGCCCTTCCAAAACATTTGGAGGACATAGCGCCTGAATTTCATCATATTGAAGGGAAGGACTTACCTGCTTGGCAGGATGGCCCTGCCAGTTTCACTTTAGTCGCCGGGGAAGGGTTTGGGAAAAAATCTCCAGTTCCTGTTCATTCGCCCTTGTTTATGATTGAAATTAAAACCACAACGCACTATAAACTGAATACCTTGGACAATCTAAAGGGAGAAATAGGAATTTGTATTGTAGAAGGTAGTATAGAAGCCTGTGGCCAAGTTGTAGAAAAAGGAAATATATTAGTGAGTAAGGTAGAGGATACTTGTAAAACTATTGTGCATGCCAATACACATTTGTTACTTTTTGGGGGAGAACCTTTTCCTGAAGAACCTCATATATACTGGAATTTTGTCTCGCATGACAAGGAGAAGATAGAAAAAGCGAAGACTCAGTGGAAAGACAAAACCTTTCCAATGATTCAAGGAGATTCTAGCTATGTACCCTTACCTGGCTTATAATTTTTCCCAAGTTCTATTTGGCCCTAACCTAAAACCACCCAAATGCTCAAAAGTACACTCATTTGGCAAAATCAATGATAGAAAAGTACTATCGTCTTTAGAACGATATAAGTGATAAATTTTACCTACTATCGGTTCAAAATTAAATTTTGCGCTATACACCAAGTTGTTGTATTCAAACTCATTCATCATGCGTTTGTATTCTTCCTGTATGGCTTCGTATTGCGCCTTAAATTGATTATTTGCACTAACAATATTTGTGTTTTTCCAAGAAGTGACATCTGGCGGGGTAATCTTTGGCGCAGCAACACTACTGGAATAAGGCAGTAACTTACCATTGTAGGATTGGGTCTTCTCATCAAAAACGATGTAATCTGGTTTTTTATTTTTCTCCATAGCAGTGCAAAATTAACCAAAACACCGGAATTCTCGAAAAGAAAAGGGGCTTTAGAAGTAGAAGAACTTATTGCTACTTAAATTAAATACTTTGTAAAAAAATGTATATTTTAATCCATCGATAAAAACTAGTTTTTATTATGTAGATATTTAGCTCAAACATGCACTATGTGTAAAGTAATTCTATTCCTGTTGGCGATTTGTTTATGCTGTTCTTGTAAGGAATCAGTTGAGCAAGAGGACGTGTATCAATGGTTGCCTTTAATTGTGAGCTCAACGGCGTATAATTCAACCCCAGCACAAACATCCTATGAACATCCTGGAATTACAGCATGGGGAGACTCCATAAAACCGGGCGTAAAGTGGATTGCCGTATCCAGAGATCTTTTAAAAAAAGGATTAGGCTATAATACCTTGGTCAAAATCGATACTTTTAAAGGGGTTTACGTCGTAAAAGATAAAATGCATCCAAGATGGAGGAATCGAATAGATATTTACATGGGTGAAAATATTAAAAATGCAACGCAATGGGGTAGAAGGAAAGTAGAAATTAAGTACAGAGTAAAAAAGGACACTTTTAATACACTTAAAAAATGAGAATATTTTTACTTTTTATCAGTAGTGCGTTAGTTGTTTTGTCATGCAAATCGGCAGTAAGTATCATAGATAAACCTATAGTTTTTGATGAGGAACGCAAACTATTGACACTAGAGTATCTTCAACAACGCTATGGTCTTGAAACCGATAGCCCGGAAATAGTACCTAAAATAATTGTGTTGCACTGGACCGTTATTCCAACACTACAAAAATCGTTCGAAGCTTTTGAAAATTCAAAACTACCAAATTGGCGCCCGGATATTAAAAATGTAAGTTCACTGAATGTTTCCTCCCAATTTATGGTAGATCGGGATGGTACTATTTATAGATTGTTACCAGAAACTACAATGGCGCGGCATGTTATAGGATTAAATCATTGTGCTATTGGTGTTGAGAATGTTGGTGGCGATACTGGCCAACCCTTGACCAAAGCACAATTAAAATCCAATATATTGTTGGTGCGCTATTTGTCAAATAAATACGATATAGAATATCTTATAGGGCACTACGAATACACTCTTTTTGAAAATCATCAGCTTTGGTTGGAGAAAGATAGTGGTTACCGTACGGTAAAAACGGATCCTGGAATCGATTTTATGGGAAAGGTAAGACATGCGGTAGTAGATCTCAATTTTAAACCTTTACCAAAATCATAGCATCTTCTGTAGCACAAGGTTCAAATGGATTGCGTTATTTTTACAATACGATTTAAACTAACTAGTAAAATGAAATATTTAGCCCTCTTTCTCATTTCCTTATTTCCCTTTTTAGGAATAGCCCAGACTCAAGATATTACCACAGAACTTTACGATACCTATGATAGTTATAAGGAGGAATCCTTGAATAAGAGAAGGATAAAGCATTCCGATTTAGCTCCATTACTTAGAAAAATAAAGACAAATTCAAGATTTAAAGTGTCTCAAGTAGGAACGTCCATTGAGGGGAAAAGTTTGTCTTTGATTAGTTTAGGAAAAGGACAAACCAGTGTCTTTCTATGGTCGCAAATGCATGGTGACGAACCAACCGCTACACAGGCTATTTTTGATATACTGAATTTCTTTGATAGCTCAGATTTTAAACAAGAAAAGAAAGCCATATTGGATAACCTTACTATTCATTTTCTTCCCATGCTCAATCCGGACGGTGCGGAACTGTTTCAGAGAAGAAATCTTTTGGGTATTGATATAAATAGGGATGCCTTACGCTTGCAATCTCCCGAAGGACAGACCTTAAAAAGAGTTAGGGATAGTTTGGATGCCGACTTCGGTTTTAACCTCCACGATCAAAGTACTTATTACAACGCCAATCGCACGGAGAAACCGGCTACGATTTCATATTTAGCGCCAGCGTATAACTATGAGAAGGATATTAATGAAGTTAGGGGTAATGCTATGAAGATTATTGTTTTTATGAATAACATTTTACAGCAATATGCACCAGGGCAGGTAGGAAGATATAATGATGATTTTGAGCCAAGGGCCTTTGGGGATAATATTCAAAAATGGGGAACAAGCACTATTTTAATTGAGTCGGGCGGTTATCCAAATGATACTGAAAAACAGGAAATTAGAAAGCTTAATTACGTTTCAATCTTGTCTGCCATTTATACAATAGCAAAAGGAAACTACAAGGATATTCCAATTTCAGAATATGAGAAAATTCCCGAGAATGACAGAAAATTATTTGATTTAAAACTTATTGGAGCGCAATACAAACTCTTAGGAAATGATTATAAAATTGATTTGGGCATTAATCAATTGGAAGTGGATTATGAAGGGCACAATAGTTTTTGGTACAGTAGTCGCGTTGTGGATCAGGGCGATTTATCTACGTATTATGGCTATGAAACCTTGGATGCGAGTGACTTTAAAATTAAACCCGCTAAACTGTATCCGAAGGTGCTATACACTCTGGAGGATGCGAAAGACCTTAATTTTTCTGAGGTTTTAAGAAAGGGTTATGGATACATTAGAATGGTAAAAATTCCTTCTACTATTTTGAATTCTCCTTTGCCATTTCATATTATTGGAAAAGCATATGAAATACCAGAACTTCGATTACAACCTGGTTCAAACCCTACTTTTTTCCTTGAAAAAGAAGGTGTTCTAGCGTATGCTATTATCAATGGTTTTCTAATTGATTTAAAACAGGGAGAACCTACAATTCCTAATGCTATGATTTATAAGTAAAGCTATTAGTAGCCAAATTGAAGTGTCATTTGTGAACCGTAGCGCAATAAAATGACCAACATAGCGAATAAGGTTACTATGATTAAAGAAAAAAGCAGTAATACAAGATTCTTATATAGTGTTGAGAGTAAGCTTACGGCGCTATTTCTGATAATTTCGTTGAATACATCCATGATTTTTAGTTTTAAGAGTTCGTATCATAGTTTTTAGGATGTGTATTGGTTTTGTTTGGGGTCATTAGTAAAACAACTAAGAGTTGGAAAACCCTACTTAAAGTCTACTGAAATCATATCATATCTCAACTGCTTGTTATTTAAAGATTTTCAAAATTTGTCATAAAAAAAGGGAAGCCAAAGCCTCCCTTTTTACTATTTTCAAGATACTTTCTACAAGGTTTCTGAATCCAATAGGGCAAAGAATTTATCCAAATTTGGAAGGATAATAATTTTTGTTCTTCTGTTCTTAGCCATGTTCTCTTTTGAATCGTTTTCTACCAAAGGTAGGTAGCTACTTCTACCAGCCGCAATCAATTGCTTAGGGTTTACATCGTACTTTTTTTGTAACTCACGAACAATAGACGTGGCTCTTTTTACGCTAAGGTCCCAGTTATCGGTTACCATGGGAGTGTTAATAGTTCTAGCATCGGTATGTCCCTCTACCATAACTTCCATACTAGGCTCAGATTTGATTACCTCTGCCAACTTGCTAAGGATTTTCTCAGCCCTATTACTCACTTTAAAGCTGGCGGTGTTAAACAAAAGCTCGTCGGAAATGTTAATCATTACTACTGTTTTATCTATGCTAACGTTTACATCTTCGTTACCATCGGAGATAGACTGCTGAAGTTTATAGGAAACAGCCAAATTCATGGAATCCTGCAGACTTGTTGCTTGCGCCAATTTAGCTTGATCAACATTTTTCAAGGTCTTACGCATATTAGCCTTTGTGTTGTTGCTCATTACGGCAACATCGCCAACGGAAGTATACTGCGAGTCGTTAATCTCTTTTAAAGAGTTTATTTTGGAGTTGTACTCTGCAACACGTGTTTCTATTTTGGCGAACTTACCTTCCAATTCTTCCTTTTCTACCTGGGTCTTGGTTAGCATACTCTTAGTCTGGGACAAATTGTCCTCTAGGGCTACATATTTCTTTTTAGATACACATGAAGCTAAAAGGGCTATGGAAACTATTCCTACTACTGCTGTTTTTTTCATTTTATCGTTATTTAAGATTTATACGCGTATTCTCAAATCCATTTACGGGAAAAATCGATGAACGGACGTTTATAATCTTTTTAGTTTCTTAGAACTCGTTCCGTTTTTAACTCTTAATAATTGGTTTCTAGTTGGTTAATACTTAAATATTCGGCATAAAAAAAGAGGCCGATAGGCCTCTTTTTAAATCGTTATGTATCTTTTATTCACACCCTCCAGTAAAACCTTTAGCGTTAAATTTAGTCTGTACAGCACCTTCACTAGCTCCAGTTTTTACTTGTATGGCAAGATTGTTTTCTCCACTACCATCACGTTTAGGGCTACAATATTCAAAAAGATAAAAGCTGTTTGCTCTTTGAGATACCTTATCAGAAATATCGTTAAAAGTATCTTCTAGCTGCTCTTTATTCGTAGCAAAAACAGATGCGGTTTTACCAATATCTGTTAAAACTTGCGCATCAATCTCACTTCCCAATCCTATACTGAAAAACGAAATGTTAGAATTAGCATCATTTACCTTCTTCAAGGCTGCGGTCTCTGAAAAACGAGAGGCTTGATCTGTACCATCGGTAAAGATGACTACAGACGCTGCACCAATATTACCATTGGCTGTTGTTGATTTAATTAGGTCAGAAGCGATATCCGTAGATTTTATTACAGCGCCGTAAAGGTCTGTTGAAGGATCGGAGCTGATTTCGTTCGTAATTCCGTCAATGGAAGCAATTAATTCCAATCTAGAAGAGCTTAGTTCATTCAACAGGTGTAATATGTCTTCACCATCAAACCAATAAATAGCCATTTTGTTTGATTCCTGTGGTGTTTCTGGCATCACATTATTAACAAAACTGGTACTTGCAACCTTTAACTCTTCCAGACTACTGCTCAATACACTATTGCTAAGGTCTAGTACCAATAAGGTGTTATTGTTGAATATCTGCGAATTGGGCGAAATACGTGCAAAAGATTCAGAGGTAGAAATGGTATTGAAACAATCATCGTTCCTGCCTTGCTCGTAAATTGTAAACTGATTTGCTGTTAATCCAGGAACTGGAGTTCCATTGGTATCGGATACCTTAAAAAAAATGGATACTTTACCTGGAGCAGTTGTAAATTGGTCCTGTATAGACAATACCAGTTCTCCCTCATCTAATCCTAAACAATCGTCAACTGGCTTTCCTTGTCCTAAACCATCACCTAGGTTCAAGTTTAAATCAATATCATCATCTGCATTTCCACAGGAAACAAAAAGAGAAACAAATAATAGGGTAGTAAACGTTCTAAAGAACAATTTCATAATTATACATTTTGTGTTCAACAAAATTAACGCACTTTCCGCTCAGAAATTATCGGTAGTTTTATTTATTATGTTAAACATTGTTAAAGAAGCTCAATCCACCTTCGGAACAAACGGAAAAAAGGTAATTTGACACATATTGAATTGATTGTTCAATTAAAAGTCTTGGTCGAATATATGACGCACGAATTCAAAAAAATTGTTGAGGGATTTATAAGCAATAAAAAACAGGGAAATAAATCTGTTTTGGCCACCGTAGTGGCTTTGGATGGTTCATCCTATAGAAGACCTGGAGTACGTATGTTGCTTTCCGATAATGGGAAGCTCACCGGGGCTGTAAGCGGTGGTTGTGTAGAGAAGGAAGTTATGTTCCAAGCCGCAAGTGTTTTTACTACCGGAAAGGCTAAAATGATGACGTATGATGGAAGATTTCGCTTGGGATGCGAAGGTATTCTTTATATTTTATTAGAACCTTTTGAGCTAAACAAAACAGATTTAAATACAGTGCAAGCTGCCTTTAGTGAAAGAACCAGTTTTACAGTAAGTTCGCAATATATAAAGGAGTATGGCGAGCTTACTAATTTAGGTTCCTATCTTGAAATAGGCGGGGCACTTATTCATTTTCAACCTCATATTGAATTTAATTCCGAAATAGAACTTTTTCAACAAACTATGCAGCCGATATATAAGTTGGTTATTATTGGGGGCGAGCACGATACTGTAAAACTAGCTCATTTAGCTGCTGGTCTTGGTTGGGAAGTAGTTGTAGCGACCATCCCCGCTGAGGAGAAAATTATTAGCGATTTCCCAGGCATCCAGGAGCTATGGAATGTAGAACCTGCTGCATTACCTATTGATCAGATTGATGGCCAGACCGCTTTAGTACTCATGACTCATAGCTATGTGAAGGATCTAAAATATTTACAAACTCTTAAGAATACACAATCCATGTATTTTGGCCTTTTGGGACCCTCTAAACGAAGAGAAAAACTATTCAGCGAATACATGGAACGCTATCCAGAAGATGATTTCGAGTTTTTTGATACGATTCATGGTCCCGCCGGATTAAATATTGGGGCAGAGGCACCTGAGGAAATTGCCATTGCCATTCTTGCTGAAATACTGGCAGTCATACGCAAGCAACACCCCATGATGTTACGAGATAAAAAACAAGGAATTCACAATTGAAAAACCGTATCAATATAGCGATCTTGATTATGGCCGCAGGCGAATCTTCTCGTATGAAAGATATAAAGCAGTTGTTGCCTTGGAAAGGCACTAACTTGTTGTTGCATAGCCTAAACATACTTTTAGAAGTACAGCAAGAACATATATACATGGTATTGGGCGCTAATTCGGATGTAATTAAGACAAAAACCAGATTGGCTTCGCAACCTGTTGTTCTTATTGAAAATGACCAGTGGCGAAACGGACTTGGCAGTAGTATTTCTCATGGGGTTGATTTTGTTTTAAAACTAGAGCACCAGCTTGATGGAATACTGATTTGTTTGGCAGACCAGCCACTATTGACCAGTGAATATTATAAAGAAATACTACAGGTATTTAAGGCTGGTGATATGTCTATAGTAGCTACTAAATATCAAAAAAAACCAGGTGTTCCTGCAATTTTTGATATAAAAATAGCACGGGAATTAATACATTTGAAAGAAGATTTTGGAGCTAGGTATGTCATGTCCAAATACAAGGATAAAATGATAGTTTTGGATGCAGATGAACAAACCGTTGATATTGATACCCAAGAAGTATATAATACGCAATACAAAAAATATAATTCAGAAGAAAAATGAAGAATTTTCACCTTTTTAAAAGCATACTCCTTTTATCAGTAGTATCAATAAGTGCACTGTCTGTTGCAGCCCAAGAAATGAGCTTTGAGGAATATAACCCTACGCCTACTTTGGTGGTTCCAGGAAAGAAAATACAAAGGGCTAAATTCCCATTTATAGATATACATAGCCATCAAAGGGATATGTCTGTTGAGAAGTTAACTAGTTTGCTAAAGGATATGGATGCCTTAAACGAAGGTATTATGGTAAATCTTAGCGGCGGTTCTGGAGCCAGTCTAAAAAGTAAGATTGAAAATATAGAAAAAAGCTTTCCTAATCGTTTTGCCGTCTTTGCCAATGTAGATTTTGAGGGTGTGGGTAGTTCAGATTGGGGAGTTAAAGCAGCAAAACAGTTAGAAAAGGACGTTAGCAACGGTGCAAAAGGACTCAAAATATATAAAAGCCTTGGTCTACGCTATAAAGACGTAAACGGCAATAGGCTTGCTATAGATGATAAACGTTTAGACCCTGTTTGGGCTAAATGCGGAGAACTGGGGATACCTGTACTTATTCATGCTGCCGATCCTAAATCTTTTTGGGATGAGATGGACAGTGATAATGAAAGATGGCTAGAATTGAAAACACATTCAAGGAGAAAACGTTCTGCCACAGATCCTGCGCCATGGGAACAAATTATAAAAGAACAGCATAACATCTTTAAAAGGCATCCAAAAACCAAATTCATAAATGCCCATATGGGCTGGTACGCTAATAATTTAACAAAGCTTAGCGAACTCATGGCTGAAATGCCAAATATGTATGTGGGTATTGCAGCTGTAATTGCCGAATTGGGAAGGCAACCTCAAAATGCTAGGGCTTTTTTCATTCAGCATCAAGACAGAATACTATTTGGTAAGGATAGTTGGAAACCAGAAGAATTTCCCACTTATTTTAGAGTGTTGGAAAGTAATGATGAGTATTTTCCTTACTACAAAAAGTATCATGCATTTTGGTCCATGTATGGTTTAAATCTTCCGGACGAGGTACTTAAGAAAGTTTACTATAAAAATGCGCTCCAACTTGTTCCGGGATTGGATGCATCACTATTTGAATAATGTTTGCTCTTACTTTATAAAAGAATTTGACTTAGGTTCTATCCATTTTTCTACATCTTGAAATATACCACAGGAAATTTCTGGCTTAATAAGGGATTTGGTTCTTTTCCTTTTGGTCAATGCTGCTATTTCTTTATTTAAGAATTGCATAAGATAGTTTTAAGTGTATAACGCACTATATTTTAGCATGTTGCATAGTTTTTTTGAAAAATAGTTTAAACTTTATGTGATTTTTTTCTGATTAGGCACACCTATTTCAAAAACCAAAGCGTTAAATGGCAAGCGAGACAGAATTTACAAACTTGATAAAAGAACATCAAGGACTGCTCATTAAGGTAGCTTCCGTATATACCAATTCCCCTTTGGATCGTGAAGATCTCTTTCAGGAAATTGTATATCAGCTTTGGCGGGGTTTTGATTCTTTTAGAGGAGAATCTAAGGTTACTACCTGGATGTATCGTGTAGGTATGAACACTGCCATTACCTACTTAAAACAATCCAAAAAACATCCTAGTGCTGATTCACTGGTAGTAGCTGTTACGATAAGAGAAGATGCGCTAGATGACCTTTATGAGGAGCGTTTAACCTGGATTTACAAATACATTCAAAAGCTAAATCCTTTGGAGAAAGGACTTATGCTTTTGTTATTAGAAGGTAAAAGTTATGGTGAAATTGCTGAAATAACAGGCTTAACAGATTCAAATGTGGGAACCAGGATTTCCCGCATTAAAATAAAAATAAAAAATAACATAGTTAAACCGTAGCATATGGAACTGGAAGAACTACAACTAGCTTGGACCCAAATGGGCGCAGAACTAGAGACACAGAAGAAACTTACAAATAACATAATAATGGAAATGACACGTACCAAGTATAAGAACAAGTTTAGAAAAATAAGTACTTACGAAAAGGCCGGGACGGTAGTATGTTTTGGAGTAGCACTGCTTATTTTAATTAATTTCAACAAATTGGATACTTGGTATCTTCAGGCGTGTGGTACACTTTGTTTAGGCTTCCTAATTATAATGCCCATATTAGTGCTTTCCGCTTTAAAACAAATTCAAGATTTCGATATTTTTAAGGGAACATACAAGGAAAACTTAGTGAGGTATACAAAGTCAAAAACCCGATTATTGCGCTTACAGCAGATTAGTATTACGCTATCTTTTATAATGATGTTTTTAATTATTCCAACAACTGCTAAAATTTTTGATGATAAAGATGTATTCTTAATACCTTTAAAAGCAGAGCAATGGATAGGTTTTTTGATCGTCTTTATAGGGGCGTTGTTTTTCTCTAGATGGGGCTATAGAAGTTATCAGAAGATTACGAATTCTGCGGCTTTACTATTAGAGGATTTAAAGTAGTCCTCGTTTATTCCGTTAGTTTTTTCTGAATATAGTTTAAAATTAGCATCCAGTTCATTTTTAATAGGAGGGAAGCCGTTGGGACGTTATCATCCGCAATTGCTGAAATAATGGTTTCGTGCTGGTTATTTGATTTATTGTAAAAAGAATCGTCTGACATAAAGGCGCGCTCATAAAAGAAAACCCTGGTTTTTAGGTCAAGTAGTAATTGAAGTGCTAAATCGTTTGCAAAACCTTTGGTTAGTAACCGGTGAAATTCCAAATCGGCCTGTATTCTAGAAATAGCATTCGGTGCATTTTCAAATACTTCTTGTTGTTGTTTTAAAACGATAATATGCTCTTCGCTAAATTCGGAATTTTCAATGGCCATTACCTCTAAGCTGGCAACTAATTCATATAAATCTTCAGCTTCCTTTACATCCAACTCGGCAATAATGAAACCCCTGTTGGGTACCGCTTTGATGATACGAGCTTGTTGCAATTGGGCCAAAGCTTCACGAATAGGCGTAACACTTACGTTCAGTGCTCTGGAGACCGCAGCTAAATTTATTGTTTTCCCTAGTTCTAAAGACCCCGTAGTCATCTCTTTTAATAAGTGGTCCCTGACCTGATCTCTTAAATTGATTTTTTTAGCCATAATATATGTAAAGATACTAAATCGTATACGATTTTTATAAAATTATAGTACTCCTAAACAAAAAGGTATAGTGATAGTATTAGAATTTCGTAAAATTACATGTACTGATAGCATAGCGATAAAACTACCTTAAGAGCGAAAAGATTAATTTTTATAAAAAATTAAAAACGAATTTATTCATATAAAATTGGGATATGATTGATGAAGTCATAGCCCAATTTTTTTAAAAGTTCTACTTACTTAAAAATAAGTTCTTTTGGTTTAGTCCAACAAACACTTGGTTTTGCCTTTAAAATGCAGAAGAATGCTAAAATCGTGTAGAAACTTTGGGATACCAATCTGCTTTATTTTCCTGCTATTCTTTTTTGATAGTTGATGAATTGATTGCTATAGGTTAATTTGATGGTTGTGCTGTCTAATTTCGACCCATTGTAGCCTTTTACTATTTCTAGAAGCAGAAAAGAAAGAATGTCTTCTAGAATCCGTTGGTGTTTGTCCGTTAAAAATTCTCATATCTATTCGTTTATTGATTGATTTATAAGTTTCGCAATTAGTGCTATTTTTTAAAAGACGAGAGAGTTTAAATTTTGTTACAGTACTATGTATTAAAAGGTTCTTTATTTAACAATAGGCAATCATTGCACTTTGTAGATAGACATCTAAAATACTTTTATTCAGTTAGTTATGTTTTGTTTTAGTAGTGTTACGTAGATCGTCGGCTACATTTTTTTTTAAAATCTATGAGTTTTTTGGTTACAGGTTTAGATTATGAATCAAAAAAAGTAGTATTGATTGGTTTGAGGGTAGTGCTATCTAAAATTACTTTAGCGTTTACTAGACAGCCTCAAAATCAAGATAAACTTACCAATACTTACAAGTGATTATACCTCAAAATCCAAATACATAATGTATCTTTGTTACCGTTTTAAAGGGATGCGGAACAATCTTGCAATGACCTTAAGATGGAATAATTTTATAGTACTCCACTATAATTCTCCATTAGATACAAGTCAACAAATTATGTCTATTTCCCATATAACATTGATTTAAAAAAAATTTAAAATTACGAATGGCAAAATCGCAACAGACATTTAACAAAACTGAAAAAGAAAAAAAGCGTTTAAAAAAACGTGAGGAAAAAAAGAAAAAAATGCTTGCCAGGAAGGCTGCTGTAAAGGAAAGTGGAACTTCTGGGATACCATTGGCTTATGTTGATTTCAATGGAAACTTAGTAGATACACCACCAGATCCGTCTATGAAGGTAGAGATAGAAGCTGAGGATATCATTTTAGGAATTCCTAAAAAAGAAGAAGGAGACGTTGAGGAGTTTAACCCTGTACGAAGCGGTAAAGTTTCGTTTTTCGATTCTTCCAAAGGTTTTGGTTTTATTATCGATACGGAAAACAATGAAAAATACTTTGTGCATGTAAGCGGTCTTATCGATGAGATTTTTGAAAACGACAAAGTATCCTACGAGTTAGAGAGAGGTATGAAGGGCATGAATGCCGTTCGTGTTAAGAAGATTTAATCTTAAACGTACTCAATAAAGGAATACAGTAGTATGGCCAAGCGAAACTCTTTTCTTATCGTATTGGCTTTTTTTGCGATATATGTTATTTGGGGCGCTACTTATCTTTTAAACAAAATAGCGGTTACCGAGCTACCGGCCTTTATGTTGGCGGGAATACGCTTTGTTGTAGCAGGATTATTGATTTTTAGTATCGCTAAATTATCTGGACGTTCCTTAAAAATTTCCAAAAAGCAGTTTATAAATACTGTTATTGCTGGATTCCTGTTCCTAACTTTTGGAAATGGAGTAGTCGTTTGGGCTTTAAAGTATGTGGACAGTGGTTTTGCTGCTTTAGAAGTCTCCGCGCAACCTTTGGTTGTACTTTTGTTAATGCTCATCTTACAGGGAAAGAAAATTCAGCCCATGTCGCTGGTAGGAGTAGGTTTGGGAGTTATAGGTATTTATCTATTGGTAAGTCAAAAACAAATCATCAATCAAGAAGGAGCTATTCTAGGAATGGCCCTTATTTTTGCATGTATGATCAGTTGGGCCTATGGTAGTCTATTTGTGGGTAAGGCGGATTTGCCTGCCAACTACTTTGTAAATACTGGATATCAAATGCTAACAGGCGGCATCATGCTTTTTATAATAAGCTTTATCATTGGGGAGCATTGGATTTCTCCTTTGCACTGGAGTAGTCCTGTAAAATGGTCCATGTTTATGTTGGTTATTTTTGGTAGTATTGTTGCATTTACAGCATTTAATTATTTATTACGGGTTGTTTCGCCAGAGAAAGTGGCAACCTCATCCTATGTAAATCCTTTAATTGCAATGCTTTTAGGTTGGTATTTTCTCCAAGAAGAGATTACCACACAATCTGGTATCGCAGCAATCGTATTACTTACTGGTGTTTATTTCATTAATACAAAGAAAAAACTAACCTTATTCTCTAGGTTTTCTTCATCAAGGAATAAACTTTAATCAAAGTTAAGCTCCGGTATAGGTAGCAAATCTCCTTCCAACATATTTTCTAAGGTAATAGACCCTACTCGCATGCGAACTAGGCGCAGCGTCGGAAACCCTACAGCTGCAGTCATTTTACGTACCTGTCTGAATTTCCCTTCGGAGATAACAACTCTAATCCAAGATGTTGGCCTGTGCACACCTATGCGCAATTTTTGATTGGGATGGGGTAAATAAGTAGGGGTGTCAATTCTTTGCACAAAACAAGGCTTTGTACTGTACTTGGTACCAAATACACCTATGGTCACTCCTTGTTGCATTTGCAATGTGGCCTCTTGTGGTATAACACCATCAAGTTGAGCTATATATTCCTTTTCTATTTCGCTGCCGTTAATCCTATTGCTGAGTTTGCCGTCGGTGGTCAATAGTAATAATCCTTCTGATTTCTCATCCAAACGACCTACAGGCATCATTTCCTCAGGGAAGTCATAAAGTTCAGTTAAAAAACGTTTCTTGTTTAACTGACGTTCTTCCCCGGAGGTAAACTGACTTAAAAAGCCAAAGGGCTTATATAGTTTAAAATGAATGTGTTTTTGGTCCATATACTGTTCTTACAAAGATAAGCAAGCTTCTGTGGTTAGATTTAGACATGGTACTTTTTAGAAGGACATCTATATATTTATTTTGATATATAGTTATTAAAATATTGAAGACCTACTCCTAGAAAAATCACTTTTTAGCACCTTTTTTTACTTGTTGTAATTTTTTGATCTATCAGCTAGTTGTTCATTCCAAATTAGTAGTTTATAATGTCTTTCAATCGGTATAAGAGGTTCAAAAACCAGTAAAAGAAGCTATAATTTATCTTGAGCAGATTCAAACATGCAAGTTTGTCGATATGATGCTGCTTTTAATCTTTAACATTAGCATAAGGTGGCTTAAGGTCGTATCTTTGCCAACCTCCGAAAAAGACAGCATGCAAGAGATCAGTTACGAGTTAAAAGAGCGAAAAACCGATAAGGAACTCTACAGTTATCAGCAAGGTGCTATTCAGAACATTTTTGAAAAGTTTGATAATGAGCGTGATGATTATCATTTGCTGTATCAATTACCTACCGGGGGTGGGAAGACGGTAATATTCTCCGAAATTGTAAGACAATACCTTAAGAATCACTCAAAAAAGGTGCTGGTAATGACGCATAGGGTGGAGCTTTGTAAGCAAACGTCTGACATGCTTACCAGTTTTGGTGTCGTAAACAAAGTGGTGAATAGTAAGGCCAATTTGGATGACCACAAGCACTATAGTTGTTATGTAGCCATGGTGGAAACCTTAAATAATAGGCTTAACGACGATAAATTAGATATTTCAGATGTAGGCTTGGTCATTATAGATGAAGCGCATTACAATTCCTTTACTAAGTTATTCAAGTTTTTTGAGAACGCTTTTTTACTTGGGGTGACCGCAACACCGTTAAGTTCCAACAAAGACTTGCCTATGAACGGCAACTACGGGGAGCTTATTACTGGAGAATCCATAGAAAACCTTATAGAAAACGAGTTCCTAGCCAAAGCAGAAACTTTTCAATATGATATGGGCCTTACTTCCTTGGAGGTTGGTTCCAATGGGGATTATACGGTAAAGTCCTCTGCGGATCTTTACACGAGTCCGTCTATGTTGAATAAACTATTGGAAGCTTATGTTAAACATTCCAATGGCAAAAAGACCCTGATTTTCAATAATGGTATTGAAACATCTATACAGGTATATTATACTTTTCAAAATGCTGGCTTGCCTATAATGCATTTAGACAATACAGCTACAAAAAAACAACGGAAGCAAATCTTAAAGTGGTTCAAGGAAACTCCAAATGCTATTTTAACCTCTGTAAGTATACTGACTACCGGTTTTGATGAACCCACAATCGATACCATCATCTTAAACAGGGCAACAAAATCCTTGACCTTGTATTATCAAATGATAGGAAGGGGTTCCAGGATACTTAATAATAAATCAAAATTTACGGTCATTGACCTGGGTAACAATATCTACCGTTTTGGTCCTTGGGGGGCAGATTTGGATTGGCAGGCTATCTTTAAGTCTCCAAATTACTACATAGATCGTATTAAAGATGATGAGGAAATTGAGGGCGTTTTTAAGCATGACCTTTCCGAAGAAATTAAGGTAGAATTTTCCAAATCGGAGAATACTTATTTTGATATTAAAGCTGTTTATAAGGATGCAACTTTTTCTGGAGAATCCTCTAAAGTGGTCTTAGAAAAGTCTATAACACACCATGCCTATATATGTATTGAAAATAGCGAAGACGTGTATGACGCTCTAGCTTTGGCCAAGCTGTTAAAAGAAGATATTGATAATAGGATACAGGTATACGCAAAATGTATCAGCAAGAGTACCTATAACTTTTTAAGTTGGCTTAAAGATGACTATCAGAAAAAATTGAACGCTTATTTACGTGAGAATTTTGATACCGTTTTTGAGGATATTCACGGCCATCCTCCTGAGGATTGATAGCATAGCCTATCGCCTTTAGCGAGGTAAACTCATTTTTAACACCCTTTTTCTACCATTTTTTTTCACCTTAAACTTTATAAAATCACCTCTTGGTTTTAGAGGTAAATTACTTCAGGTTTCATACGATAAAGCCATACATTTCTTATTTTTACAACTATGAAAAAGCATACAAAAATCGCTATAGTTGGCGCTGGAATAAGTGGGTTAATTGCCGCCAAAGTATTAGAATCTAAGGGCTATTCCCCAACTATCTACGAGGCATCCGATAGGGCAGGAGGGCGTGTTAAAACAGATATTGTAGACGGTTATCAACTAGATCACGGTTTTCAAGTTTTATTGGATGCCTATCCTATGGCACAAAAGCATTTGGACTATGCTAGTTTAGAGTTAAGCAAATTTCTTCCCGGAGCAACACTATTTAAAAATGGGAAGAACGTAACGTTAGGAGATCCGTTAAGAAGTATTTCTTTATTATTTCCAACACTCCTATCGGGGATAGGAACCTTTGGTGATAAATTAAAGATTTTCAAATTAAACCTAGAGCTAAACAAAAAGGCAATAGATACTATTTTCGACGCTCGGGAAACTACTACATTAACGTACTTGAAGGACAAAGGGTTTAGCGAGGAGATTATTAGTGATTTTTTTACTCCTTTTTTTAGCGGTATCTTTTTAGAGGCCAATTTAAGCACCTCGTCTAGAATGTTTCAGTTCGTTTACAAAATGTTTGGAACCGGTAAAGCTGTGCTTCCTAAAGCAGGTATAGAGGCAATTCCAAAACAGTTGGTATCCAAATTAACAAAAACAAAAATCATATATAAAAGTAAAGTTGTCGCCTGTACCGATGAAAAATTGATACTTAGTAATGGAAAGGAAGAGATTATAGATTATACTATAATTGCGACTGAAGCATCCCATCTGGTGCCTAATCTAAGAAATCAGGAAGTAGATTGGAAATCTTGCGACACACTATATTTCACGATAAAGAAAAGGACAATTCAAAATCCTTTGATTGGTCTTATTACAAATTCAGATGCCCTTATAAATAATATTTTTTATCATTCTTCATTACCCATGGAGCATTCCGGAGTTGACCAATTGCTATCGGTAACAGTAGTAAAATCACACCAATTTAATGAAGAAGAGCTGGTGCGTAAAATCACAGATGAGCTAGCTTCTTTATGTGATATTGTTGGTGTAACTTTTTTAAAAAGGTATCTGATTAAAAGGGCACTACCAGATCTATCCAATATTCAGTATGAACTGGCACCCTCCGAGACTAGGCTAACAGCCTGCACTTTTCTAGCAGGTGATCAACTTCTAAATGGTTCCCTTAATGCTGCAATGGTGAGCGGAGAAATGGCAGCACACGCGGTTATTGAAACTATTAATGAATCAATCATTGTTTAAATTTCACTAATTTTATAGGTGTAATTTAAAGTTAACGAAGCAAAATCTGAATTTTATCCTGAAGCCCGTTTGTTTATTGCATGTCATATCCTAGCCTATGAATTCGTATGTGCAGTGTATTAAATTGTGGTGATTTAAAGTACTAAGGTTTTGATGAACTTATCTAAATTAATCTATAACATATTTTCCGTCTGTGAATGATTATCAACTATTAAAGAATATTCAAAGACATATTTTGCTAAGTGATTTTGAAGAACAGCAGTTAATATCTTCTTTGACGGTGAGACATATTCATAGGAAAGAGCTTATTCTGGAACAAGGAAAAATGTGCAAAAAGTTATATTTTGTTGAATCTGGTAGTTTAAGGGCTTTCAATGTTAATGGTGATGGGAAAGAATCTACGATCATGTTTGCCGTTCAAGATTGGTGGATTACAGATATGAATTGTTTTGTAAATCAAAAACCAGCACTATTATCTATAGAATCACTTGAGGATAGTAAGATAATAGAATGGGATTATTATTTACTTGAAAAACTTTATCATAAAATACCAAAGTTAGAGCGTTTTTTCAGAATTCTGTTCCAAAATGCATATATACGTGAACAATTAAGGGCACTCCATAATATATCATTTACTACAGAGGAAAGATATCGGCAGTTCATTGAAAATTACCCTGAAATAGTCGAAAAAGTAACACAGAAACAAATAGCATCTTATCTTGGAGTGACTCCAGAATTTTTAAGTTCCGTCAAAAGGAAGTAGTATTGAATCTTAAACTATCTTAATTTTTAAGATCAAACAATTCACGTTCTTTATCAAAAATAAGAGATATGATGTTAATATTAATTGCTGGGCCTTACCGAAGCGGAACGAACAACGACCTAAAGCTTATTAAAAAAAATATGGACAGACTAGAAGCCGTTTCGTTGCCAATATTTCGCAAAGGGCATATTCCAATGATTGGCGAGTGGGTAGCAAATCCATTGATAGCGCTTGCGGGCTCAAGAGAAATTGGGGATGCTATTTTTAATGAAATCCAATACCCAAGTGCACACAGATTATTGTCAAAATGTGATGCAATTTTGAGAATAGAAGGCGCTTCTAAAGGTGCAGACCAAGATGTGAAGATAGCCCAAGAGCTAGGTTTGAAAATCTATTATAATTTGAAAGAAATACCAAATGCAGAATAATAAAGTCCGAAACCTAAAGACCCAAGTTCTTTCTGATAATTGGTACACCCTAAGGAAAGTTACTTTCGAATACCAAAAGAAGGATGGTAATTGGGAAGTCCAGAACCGAGAAGCTTATGATAGGGGTAATGGTGCTACAATTCTTTTGTATAATAGACAAAATAGAACTGTGATTCTTACGAGACAGTTCCGAGTTCCAACGTATCTAAATGGTAATGATTCTGGAATGCTTATTGAATCTTGTGCGGGTTTGTTAGATAAGGATAATGCGGAAGATTGTATTAAAAGAGAAACCGAGGAGGAGATTGGCTATAAGATTTCAGCCGTTGAAAAGATTTTTGAAGCGTATATGTCCCCAGGTTCGGTTACGGAAATTGTATATTTTTTCATTGCAGAATACACCAAATCGATGAAAATCAGCGAAGGTGGAGGAGCCGATAACGAACAGGAAGAAATCGAAGTTTTAGAGATGAAAATTGATAAAGCGATTCAAATGGTCGAAAGTGGTGCTATTAAGGACGGTAAAACGATAATGCTCCTGCAATATATTCAACTAAAAAACATTTTGTAAAGCTGAAAATGAGAACTTTAAACGAAAATTTAGTTTTAGACTCTGCAAAGCAAAAATTAATGTATTATTTTTCATATGTGAAAGATTACACAGGCTGGTAAGTTCTAGTTAATCTAATAAAAGTAGAATAGATGAAAAGAAGGACCTTTGTTAAAAATTCAGGATTATTGTTGTCTGCTAGTTTATTGCCAACACCTTTATTTTCAGTGGTAGAAAAGCCAAAGTATAAAATGGGACTTCAGGCATTTACCATTAGGGATGCCATGGCAAAGGACCTCATTGGTAGTTTAAAAATCGTAAAATCCTTAGGGTATGAAGATTTGGAACTCTATGGCTTTGATGCAAAAAACATTGCGTATTATGGCTACAAAGCTACCGAGTTTAAAAGTGTATTAGATGATTTAGGTTTATCCTCCTCTAGTTGTCATTATGGTTTCACTGACTATGTCTATTCTTCTAAAGACAAACTGGACAAATTTGTAGACAATTGTATAACAGGGGCACTCGCACTAAACAATAGTTACATTACTTGGCCTTGGATGGCACCGGAATACAGAAACCGTAAAACTTTTGAACACTTACCAGACTTACTGAACCGTATTGGCGAACAAGTAAATAAAGCTGGTTTAAGTTTTGCCTACCACAACCATGATTTTGAATTTCACAACTATGGAGAAAGTACTGGGTTTGATATCATTGTTAGTGGTACCGATCCAACTTTAGTAAAATTACAACTGGACTTGTATTGGGCAGTACATTCTTCTCAAAAGACTCCTAAGGAGCTAATAGCAATGGCCCCTGAGCGTTTTGTAATGTGGCACATTAAGGATATGGATAAGCTTACACGCGATTATAGCGAGTTAGGCAATGGTTCTATAGATTACCTTGAAATACTTCCCACATTGGACACCTCAGGATTGAAGTTTTACTACTTAGAGCAAGGCAGTAATTTTGCCCACAATTCCATACAAAGCATTACGGATAGTGCCAATTTCTTTAAAAATAATTTGCAAAGGTTTTTGTAAAATAGATAGGCACATATAAACCTCATTATTGGCCCACTTTGAATTTTATACTAACATTTTCTTTTGGACAATGGACATAAGAGTATACTTTTAAAACAGTATCCAACTAAAAATATAAGGAATTAATGAAATACGTATTACAAGCTTATCAAAGCAAAAATTTAACCCTTAACAATAGAATAGTTATGGCACCCTTGACCCGAAATAGGGCCAATAATGAGGAAAATAAGCCTTTGAAAGACCTTCATGGTGTGTATTATGCGCAAAGAGCCTCCTCTGGATTATTGATTACTGAAGGATCTCAGGTTTCAAAAGAAGCTGTTGGTTATATTAATACTGCAGGAATTCATTCAAAAGAGCAAGTTGCTGGTTGGAAAGAAGTTGTGGACAAAGTACACGATGCCGGTGGTAAAATATTTATCCAATTATGGCATGTTGGACGTATGTCACATCCCGATTTTCATAAGGGAGGTTTGCCCTTGGCACCATCTGCCATAAATCCTAATGCAAAGGCGTATACACCAGAGGGATTCAAAGATACCGTAACACCCAAGGAAATGACACAAGCTGATATTGATAAAACGATTACCGATTTTCAAAAAGCTACCAAAAATGCTGTGGCGGCAGGATTTGATGGGGTTGAAATTCACTCTTCAAACGGATATTTATTCCATCAATTTTTTAATGCTACATCTAACAGACGAACCGATTCCTACGGAGGAAGTATTGAAAATAGGGCTCGATTCTTTTTTGAAGTATTGGAAGCAGTACAACAAGAAATTTCATCTACTAAAATTGGCGCGCGGTTTAATCCTTCCTTACACGGAATGTTCGGAATGGAAATGGATGAACAAACCATTCCAACCTTTGAATATATAGTAGAAAAGCTTAACGACTATGACCTAGCGTATATACATCTTTCTGAACCATTTACAGATGTGTCCAATGTACCATATGCAGTAAGGGATATTGCCAAACATTTTAGACCTATTTATAAAGGTACGCTAATGATAAACGGCGGTTTTGACCAAGAAAAAGCAAATAAAATTATTGGTGAAGGCAATGCTGACTTAGTTTCCTTTGGAAAACTTTATATATCAAATCCAGACTTAGTGGAACGGTTTAAACAAGATGCGGAATTGCAGGATTGGGATACGGATACATTTTATACGCCCGGAAAAGAGGGATATACCGATTATCCAACTATGAAAGAGGCATAAATTTTACAATGTACATCAGATTATAGATTTATAGCATTCATCTATGAGGATGAACGCTTTTCTTTGTTTTTTCTCCATTAACCAGACTATTAAAATCGTAGTTTCGCGTCCAATATAAAATCGATTCATAAACGCCAGTCAGCCAAAGAAATAAGTTTGTTTTTTGTGATTTATCCGTAAACAGTATTTGTAAATAGCTGTCATAGTGTTTTAGCTTAAAATTTTAGTAATGAATAAGAGTGAGTTTAATAATAATTCTGAGATCGATGTTGAGGAAATAACACGGTGTATTGCGACCTTGGAAGGTTTGGTAAGTGATACCGATAAAATATTTGAGATTCCAAAAGACCTTAGGGTCGCACTTATTAAGTCTGCTGGACAACTATCAAGACCTAGTAGGGAAGAATTTTCTAGACGTATTAAGGATGGTAAAAAAGCTGCTAAAAGAAAGCAAGCGGCCAAAGATAAGAGTGCTAGAAACCAAACAGGTATACGGTATGCCAGAGAGAACACGGTGTTTGTAGCACCAAAGCTTCTAAGTGCGGCGGATTTACAAAAAAGAGATATTTTAAAATTAGAATCTGAAAGGGACTGTTACGTTTGCAAAGCCAAATTTGACACACTACACCATTTCTATGATACCATGTGTACAGCTTGTGGCGATTTAAATTATTTAAAACGTTTCCAAACCGCCAATGTAAAGGGTCAAGTAGCCGTAATTACAGGTTCTCGGTTAAAAATAGGCTATCATATTACCCTTATGTTACTGCGAGGTGGAGCGACTGTAATAGCAACAACGCGTTTCCCTATAGATTCTGCTTTACGCTTTTCAAAGGAATCTGATTTTATGGAGTGGGGGCATCGTTTACACATACATGGTCTAGATTTAAGACATATACCCAGTGTAGAAATTTTCTGTAATTATGTTGAACAGAATTATGACAAACTAGACATTCTCATTAATAACGCAGCGCAAACGGTTCGCAGGCCTTCTGGGTTCTATAGTCATTTAATGGCCAATGAGGAAATACCGTTAGAAAACCTACCTAAGTTTGCGAAAGATTTATTGGCGAATCATAAAAGTTGTTTGGAAGAACTGAGAGGCATAACGGCCAGTGTTTCATCCCAAAAAAATATGCCTGTTTCTTGGCACGGACCGCAACCAGGTATAGGTTTAAGTGCTTCCGCTAAGCTTTCCCAAATTCCATATAGCTTTGATGCAAGTTTAGTGCCGCAAGAAGTTTTTCCAGAAGGAGAATTGGATGCCGACCTGCAACAGGTAGATTTAAGAAAGACCAATAGCTGGCGTTTGAAATTAGGTGCTATTGAAACTACCGAAATGGTAGAAGTACAGCTCGTAAATTCCGTTGCTCCCTTCGTACTATGTAATCGTCTTTCAGAACTTATGAAAAAAGAGAACACAGGGCAGAAACATATTATAAATGTTTCGGCTATGGAAGGTAAATTCCATCGTTTTTTCAAGGAAGCAAGACACCCACACACCAATATGGCAAAAGCTGCACTCAATATGCTCACGCATACTTCTGCTGGAGAACTAGCTAAATATGGTATTTATATGAATGCCGTGGATACTGGATGGGTTACTGACGAGGACCCGGCAGAGCTGGCGAAAAAGAAACAAGAAGTACACGATTTCCAACCGCCTTTGGATATTGTTGATGGTGCTGCTAGGGTAATGGATCCCTTATTCGATGGTATCAATACAGGAAAGCACTGGTGCGGGAAGTTTCTCAAGGATTATTTTCCCATTTCTTGGTAAAATTATGGACTATTCGCTTTGCGCTATACCCATGTCGCCTCATGCCATGTTTTTCCCTGGTTTACAGCAAAACATTACATACGGTTTAAGGTTAGGAAATTTCTACTAGAATAGTTTTAGTCAAGTAATCTCTGATTTTAACATCTCATTAAGGTGAATCTTGGTAATTAAGTATTTATTTTTGTTGATTATTAGTTTAAAAAAATTAAACAAAGTTATGTGCGAAAATATCAAGTCAATTACCCTCCTTGTCTTAGTTTTGGTTACAACATATTCCAGTGCCCAAGTTACCGTAAACTTTTATGGTAGCGTTAAAGATGATTTTGGAGAGCCTATTGGTGGAGCCTCTGTTTTTTTGGAAGGAACCGAACTGGGAGCCCAGACCGATTTTGATGGTAATTATGAGATTAAAGGAGTTGCTCCGGGTTCTTATAATTTAATTGCCAGTTATTTAGGGTATGGATCACAAACACAGTTTAATATTATTGTTCGTTCTAAGGGTACACCTACTTATAACTTTATACTGGAAGAAGCAGCTGAGCAATTGGATGAAGTGGTGCTTTCTAATGCCAATATTATTACGCGGCCTAAGGAGACCCCTTTGTCTACTCAAACGCTTTCCGCAGTAGAGATTGCAACCTATCCCGGGAGTAATAATGATGTAGTTCAGGTTGCACAAACCTTGCCTGGTGTATCCCCTTCTATTGGAGGTTTTAGAAACGATTTAATTATTCGTGGGGGTGCGCCCAATGAGACAGTTTACTATTTGGACGGTATGGAGATTCCTAATATCAACCACTTTGCTACCCAAGGAAGTGCTGGTGGGCCAGTGGGTCTTATCAATGTATCTTTTATAGAGAATGTAACCCTATCTACATCTGCCTTTAATGCTCGTTATGATAATCCCTTATCTGGGGTGTTACAGTTTCAGCAACGAAATGGTAACGCTAGGAACTTTGCTGGTAACTTCAGGTTAAGTTCAAGTGAGGCTGCTCTAACTTTGGAAGGACCCTTGTTTAAACAACAAGGAGAAGCCTCCAAGACTACGTTTTTGGCATCTGTACGACGAAGTTATCTACAGTTTCTTTTTCAAGCTATTGGTTTGCCCATACGCCCCGATTATTGGGATTACCAATACAAAGTGAATCATGAGTTGGATGAATATAATACCCTAACCTTTTTGGGTTTAGGATCTATAGATGATTTTTCTGTGAGTCCACCAGAAGAGTTTGACGAAGAGCAACAAGCTCAAATTGAACAAACTCCGTTTATTAAACAACGCACCAACACTATGGGGGTTACTTGGCGTAATCGTTTTAAGGAAGGTAATGGGTTTATGCTTACAACATTAAGTAACAATACACTCTACAACAACTTTACGCGATATTCTGACCCCGTTAATGAAACTGGGGTTATTTTCGGCAACGATGCTCGAGAATCAGAAACAAAACTTCGTTATGAGCTTACCCAATTTTTTGATGGTTGGAAATTGAGTACAGGTCTAAATTTGCAACATTCGGACTACAACAATACGACCAATGACATTAGAAACAATCTTGTCTTTACTACGGATATTGATTTTATAAAGTATGGTGTTTTTGCCAATATTACCCGTTCGTTTGTAAATAACAAGCTAGATCTTTCTTTTGGTTTTAGAATGGATGACGATACCTTTACTCAAAACGATAATTTACTAAGCACATTTTCCCCAAGGATGTCTGCCTCCTATGAGTTCGCACCTGACTGGCGTTTAAACGGTTCCGTAGGGCGCTATTTTAAAATACCACCGTACACCATTTTGGGTTTTAGAAATAATGCAGATGAGTTAATCAATCAAAATGTGGATTATACCCTGAGTGACCATTTCGTTGTGGGATTACAACATTATTTTACACCATCCTCCAGTATTTCGGTGGAAGGTTTTTATAAACGTTATGATGATTATCCAGTTTCTGTACGTGACGAGGTTTCCCTAGCAAATAAAGGAGGTGGATTTGAAGTTTTAGGTAGTGAACCTATTGAAACTGTAGGGAAAGGTCGCAGCTACGGTGCTGAACTTCAATTTCAGCAAAAATTATCGAATAACTTCTATGGCATTTTTGCCTATACCTATTTCTACAGTGAGTTCACTGGCTTTGATACTAGTAATTATATCCCATCGGTTTGGGATAGTAGGCACTTGGTTTCCTTTGTTGGCGGTTATAAGTTTAATCGCAATTGGGAATTGAGTTCCAGATATCGCTTTGCTGGTAGAACTCCTTTTGTACCCGCTGATTTGGATGCAACCCTAGAGAATTATCCAGAGGTTATTTTGGATTATTCCAGGTTAGGAGATGATAAACTAGAGATTTTTAGTCAGTTGGATATCCGTTTAGACAAAAAATGGAATTTTGAAAAATTCGCCTTGAACCTTTTTATTGAAGCTCAAAATGTATTGAGTCAGAACAATCCTAGTCCACCGGATTACGGATTAACTAGAGATCCTAGTGGTATGATTGTTCAACCGAGAAGCCTAGCAATTATAGAACAAGAAGCAGGACAAGTGATTCCCGGTATTGGCGTTGTAATCGATTTTTAGTTTTCTGTTGTAGTAGATACTCTGGTTAGCGTTCGTTATTTTCTTGTATTGTTTTTCCTCTAGTTCGCCATATTTTTTTAACTTTGGATAGATGAGCAAACTATTTTCCATTCTATTATCTTCCGTTATCCTGCTTCAAAGCTTCGGGATGCATATAGATGATTTGGTACAAATAGACGAGTTCATTGAACATGCTCAGTTCCACAGTGAACAATATGGAGATAATGTGGTGGTGTTCATTTCAAAGCATTACGGGGAGCTAAAGGCTGCACATGACAAAGAACATCAAGAGGAAAAGGAAGATCATGATCAATTGCCTTTTCAGCACCATTCCCATACTATATCCGTAATGGATTTTACCATGAATATCTCTGTTACAGACCTAAATACTTTAGATTTATCAGAATTTAGAACCTTCGATTTTTATTATAGGGCACCCTTGTCCTCACTTCACTCTGAGGGTATTCTTCAGCCTCCCCGGAGAGCATAACATAATTACGAACATTCATTTTTTTTAGCACCAAGCATCAACTGCTATTTGGGTCTATTCACGTTAATTATTTTATGTAAAATGCTATCCTATATTATTAATTTCAGTTTACGGAACAAGTTTCTAATACTCTTGTTTACCAGTTTCATTGTTGGTTATGGGTTATATGCTTTATCCCAAATTCCAATTGGTGCCGTACCCGACGTTACCAACAATCAGGTGCAGGTTATAACCACGTCTAGGAACCTTGCTACCGAAGATATGGAGCAGTTTATCACCTACCCTGTGGAGCTGGAAATGGCCAATCTACCTGGCGTAAAAGAGATTAGGTCGATTTCCAAATTTGGACTTTCGGTTGTTACTATCGTTTTTGAAGACGATATGGGTACTTACTTACCTAGGCAATTGATTGCTGAAAAAATAAAATCTGCTAGCGAGAAGATTCCAGATGGTTTTGGTACACCAGAAATGGGTCCCATAACCACAGGGTTGGGAGAAATATACCAATACATTCTTGATGTTGAACCAGAATATAAAGACCAGTACAACGCAGAAGATTTACGAACTATTCAGGATTGGATTGTAAAACGGCAGCTGTCAGGAATTCCCGGGGTGGTAGAAGTAAATACTTGGGGCGGTTTATTAAAACAGTATGAAGTTGCCATAAATACGGAAAAACTCAATGCCATGGATATTACTGCACAGGCTGTTTTCAAAGCCTTGCAACAAAATAATAGTGTTTCCGGTGGCGGATATATAGAGAAGGTAAATCAGGCATTTTTTATTCGTGGCGAAGGTTTGATTTCATCGCTTAAAGATATCGAGGCTATTGTAGTTGTAAATAGAAACGGAATTCCAGTCTACATCAAGGATGTAGCGGAAGTAGGTTTTGGTAACGCCACCCGGTTTGGTGCCATTACCGGAAACGGTGAAGGAGAAAAAGTGCTGGGGCAGGTAATGATGCTTAAGGATGCTAATTCTAAAAATGTAATAGATGCTGTAAAAAAACGTGTTTCAGAAATCTCTAAATCACTACCGGAAGGTGTATATATAAATGCATTTTTAGATCGCAGCGAGTTAATTTCAAAGACAACCTTTACCGTTTCTGAAAATCTTATTCTGGGCTGTTTGATTGTTATTTTTGTAGTGGTTTTACTTTTGGGGAATTTCCGTTCTGGTTTGGTAGTAGCATCCGTCATTCCGTTATGCCTTCTTTTCGCACTTTCCCTCATGTATATTTTTGGTGTGGATGCTAATTTAATGAGTCTTGGTGCAATAGATTTCGGTATTATTATAGATGGTGCAGTAATTATTGTAGAGTTCATTGCTTTTAAGATTACCCAACAGAAAGAAGCGTTGGTCGTACTTGATATAAAAGAGCGGCAGGAGTTCCAGGATACTATTGTGTTTTCAGGAGCATCAAAAATGATGAAATCCGCCATCTTTGGTCAGCTGATTATTTTAATCGTTTTTATTCCCATACTCTCTTTAACCGGTGTGGAAGGCAAAATGTTTAAACCTATGGCACTTACCTTTAGTTTTGCTTTAGTAGGTGCGATGGTATTATGTTTCACCTATGTTCCAGTAGCTGCTTCGTTATTTTTGAGGCCATCCATAAATTCGGACAAGAATGTATCGGTACGTTTAATGAAATGGCTTAATACGAGTTATGAACCGCTTATCGATTGGGCATTAAGAAGTAAAAAAATAGTTTTAGGTATTGCGGTGACTCTGCTCTCAGTATCCATATATCTTTATGCCAGTATGGGGGCAGAATTTGTTCCTACTTTGGATGAAGGTGACTTTGTGATTCAACCTATACTAAAAACGGGAACTTCATTGAGTACTACAGTAGAAATTACCACCAAAATAGAACGCATCCTTTTACAGGAGTTTCCAGAGGTAAAACAAGTAGTTACCAGAATAGGAGCTGCGGAAGTACCTACGGATCCCATGTCTATGGAGGAGAGTGATGTTATTATTATTCTAAAGCCGAAAAAAGAATGGACTTCGGCCAGAACAAAGGATGAATTGGCAGAGAAGTTCAAAGAAGCTTTGACGGTGATTCCGGGAATGGAAGTAGAATTTACTCAACCCATAGAAATGCGTTTTAATGAATTGATTACTGGAGTACGCGCGGACATTGCTATTAAAATTTTTGGGGAGGATTTAGAGGTATTAGCGAAAATGGGGAGTGAGATTGGGGCTTTGATTTCGGAAGTTCCTGGTGCGGCCGACATCTCGGTTGAAAAAGTAGATGGACTACCTGAAATGAACATACAATATGACCGTGCCAAAATTGCAAGATATGGGCTTAATATCCAAGCGCTCAACGATATGGTTTCCATGGGTTTTGCAGGAAAAGAAGCGGGAAGTGTTTTTGAAGGGGAAAAACGTTTTGATTTGGTCGTACGTTTGAATAAAGGAAAACGAAAGGATATTGATAATCTGAAACAGCTCTATGTAGACCTACCAGATGGCGGAAAGGTGCCGCTTTCGGAATTGGCAACTATTGAATATAAAACAGGAGCTGCTAAAATTTCTAGGGATGATACCAGGCGAAGGATCGTTGTGGGCGTCAATGTGAGAAACCGCGACCTACAATCAGTCGTGGAGGATGTTCAAGGACTCATAAATTCAACTATAAAATTACCGGTAGGGTATAGTATCAGCTATGGTGGTCAGTTTGAGAATCTAGAAAGTGCGAAGTCACGCTTGCTAATTGCGGTTCCCATTGCTTTGATTCTCATATTTATTCTATTGTATTTCGCTTTTTCATCGGTTACCGAGGCTTTAATGATATTTTCTGCTATTCCCTTGGCTGCAGTAGGAGGCGTTTTCCTATTATGGCTTAGGGATATGCCCTTCAGCATTTCGGCAGGTGTAGGTTTTATTGCACTTTTTGGTATTGCGGTGCTTAACGGAATTGTACTTATTGAGCATTTTAAGGAATTAAAGGCCAGTAGTTTTTTAACCATAGAGGCTCTAGTAAAACAAGGTACGAAAGATCGTTTACGAGCCGTATTATTAACAGCGTTCGCAGCGGCGCTTGGCTTTTTACCTATGGCGATTTCTACCAATGCGGGTGCGGAAGTGCAACGTCCATTGGCTACAGTCGTTATTGGTGGCCTGATTAGTGCTACGATACTGACGTTGTTGGTACTTCCCGTATTGTATGCCTATCTGAACAGGAAACAACCGGAACAAAAAACGGTAACCAAACTTCCGATTACGGGGTTGGCTTTGCTAATGTTTCTTTGTGCAGTACCTAGTATGGCGCAAGAAACTCCTAAAAACTTACAGGAACTTATTCCCATAGCCCTAGAAAATAATGCAGGATTAAGGGCAAGTAGTTTACAAGTAGAACGATCGGACGCTATGGTAGAAAGTGCCTATCTTTTTGATAAAACCCAAGTCTATTATCATTTTGACGAGAACAACATTACCATAAACAACGAGCCCTTACGCGTGTTTGGTATTCAGCAGGATTTTCGTTTCCCCACGGTTTATTTTTCAGAAAGGAAATTAAATAAGGCCAAGTATACCCTCTCTGAGAATACTTTTGAAATTCAGAAAAAAGGGCTAGAAAGAAGGCTTACTACGGCGTATTATAATTTTCAAGTGGCTAGGGAAAAGGAAAGGGTGTATAAAAGATTGGACAGTATGTATGCTAATTTTGCCAATGTGGCAGCCAGACGCTTTGAGTTGGGAGAAACTAATTATTTAGAGAAGATTACCGCTGCCTCCAAACAAAAGCAAATACATCTCAACTACAGTGCATCACAAAAAGAGGTGGAAATTGCCTATACAAACTTGCTAAAAACAATACAGACGGAAGACAGTATACGCATAGCGGACGAGCCAATATTTAAGGTTACACTAAGCAATATTGAAATAGCGAACAGTCCGGAAATGGAGTACTACCAGAACCGTATTTCTTTGTCTGAGGCGGAAAAACGTTTTGAAAAGCAACAATTATTGCCCGATATTGGTTTGGAGTATTTTCAGGGTACCACTGCAAATACCAATGATCGTTTGACGGGTTATCAGCTCGGGGTTAAGATTCCCCTACTTTTTGGAGGTACGTCTTCTCGTATAAAAGCGGCAGGCATAGCAGCAGATATAGCCATTGCTGAATCTAAAGAATATACCGTTCAGCTAAATGGTAAGCTCCGCATCTTGCAAACAGAACTTTCTCAGTTGCAAGAAACGCTAGACTATTATGAAAATGATGGAGCTACCTTATCCGAAGAAATCTTAAAAACGGCACATGGTAGTTTTAGGAATGGAGAAATTAATTTTTATCAGTATCTCCAAAGCTTAGAAAGCGCTTACGAAATAACCCTAGATTACTTGGATAAGCTCCAACTGTACAATGAGACTGCAATCGCCGTCAATTTTCTAACCTTATAAACAGCATCTTATGAATCGTTCGATACCTAAAATTATATACTTAAGTCTTATCGCTGTTTTTACAGCCTGTGGAGATAAAACCCAGAACTCAGACTCTCAAAATGAGGAAGTTGATAATGGTCTTATCCAAGTGACCGCAAGGCAGTTTAAAACAAATAATATGCAGATAGGTACTCTGGAAGAAAAGCAATTTTCGGTTTCGGTTACGGTAAATGGGCGTATTGATGTGCCCCCAGAAAATAGGGCTATCGTAAGCGCATCCATGGGCGGTTATATAAAAACTACCCCTTTATTGGAAGGAGATACCGTCAAAAAGGGTCAAGTACTGGTAACCATTGAAAATCCAGAATTCTTAGCCTTGCAACAGGAGTATATGGAAGTGCATCAACAATTAACTTATTTGAAAGCCGAATACAATCGGCATCAGACAATGAGGGAAGAAAACATTACCTCACAAAAAAAACTTTTAAAATCAGAAAGTGAGTATAAATCAGCGGTAGCTAGGCATACAGGTTTGGCAAGACGATTACAGATGCTCAATTTTTCTCCTGCAAAAGTAGCACAAGGAAGTATTAGTGCTATAGCTGTCGTTTACGCTCCCATTTCTGGCAGTATTACCAAGGTCAATATTACTAAGGGAAGCTACGTCTCACCAGCTACTTCCATTTTGGAGATTATAGACAACGAGCATATTCATTTAGAATTATCCGTTTTTGAAAAAGATATTATGAAGATCAAAAAGGGTCAAACTATTGATTTTAAAATTCCTGAAGCATCAGAAGAAAGCTTTAAGGCTGAAGTCTATCTAGTAGGTGCTGCTATGGAGGAAAACCGCACAATAAAAGTACACGGGCACTTAATGGACGAATCAAAGAATAATTTCCTGACTGGGATGTTTGTAGATGCTAGGATTGTAACTAGTGCTATAACTGCAAACGCGTTACCAAGTGAAGCGGTAGTCTTTGTAGGTGCAATCCCTTATGTTTTGGTCTTGGACAAAAGGGAAGGAGACGCTTTTTATTTTCATCCCCAAGAAGTAACTATTAGTGCTACCGGAGCGGCATATATGGGTATTGAAGGGATAGAAGCGTTTTCAGAGGACGCGAAATTTTTGGTTAAGGGCGCTTTTGGACTACTTGGTATTTAGTATACGGAGTTAGGTAGCTATTTTTTTGTTGCAGCATGCTTCCAGGTTTAGGAAATTAGCTGTTGCTATAAAGGATAAGTGCAACGCCGATTATGATACCGGCCAAGGGAATTAGTTTTTGTCGTTTGTTCTGTTCCTTAAAAATGAGTCCACCAATGACTACTGAAATTAGTATTTGACTTCTTTTTATAGCTGATAATAACATAATAAGAGAATCTGGGTCTTCTAAAGCCTTTAAATAAAAGTAATCTGCCGCTTGCAATAGTATTCCCACTGCTGGGATAGACCATCGCCAAATAAATGCGTTTCGTTTTACAGCAAAAGGGAACCACGTTACTGCTAAAATTACCAATAGTATCAGTACCGTGTACCAGCAAAACCAAAACTGCAGCGTCTGAGGGTTTAGCTGTAGGTTTTGAATAAGAAACTTATCATATAGTCCGCTGGATGCGCCTAAGAAGGTAGCCCCGATGATAGCAAAAACCCATTTGTTATTTTTAAAATTGATACCCTCTTTTTTTCCAATCCTAGAATAAAGAAAAACTGAAAAGATAATCAAGAAAAAACCGATCCATTGCCAACCTGTTGGCTGTTCGTGGTAAATGAAAATTGCCCCAATAAATGTGAAAAATGGACCAGCCGAACGAATAGGGGTTACAATGGTAATAGGTAAATGTTTTAAGGCTTGATATGCTAGTACCCAAGACCCCGTCATTAATATAGATTTTATGAAAATAAAACCATGATGAGACCAGGGGATTCTGGTAACGGTAAGCCCAATGGTATCCATATATTTAGGCGCATACAAAGAGCCAAGGAACAAGGGTAAAAGAAGTAGAAAACCCGAAGAAATAGTACCTAAAAGAACAGGAAACACTTCGTTTCCACGTACCGCATGTTTTTTACATAAGTTGTGTAATCCTAAGAATAACGCTGCCAAAAGTCCTAAATACATCCACATGGCCGCGAAGATAGTTTTTCAATTAAATTTCTTGATTATTCAGTTCAAAAACTTATCCCGTTAAATATGCTATTAACGTTGTGAAAGACCATTCCATTCACACTAGAACCAGCCTTATTTAGCTTGAGAATTCAATAACAATTGCAATGGCAACGTATTTATAGCGCAACTCATTTAAATTATAGGCTATATTTTCACCATTTTCGCCCGCTCCATAAAATAGGATTCGAACCGCTTTAGCTTTGGGTGTATTGTTTCTGAGTATAACACATATTGGCATTTTTCAATACTCTGTGTTACAGAAATGATTGCGCTACCATCTGATTTTTGCAATAGAAAATCAGCATCATCAATACTAAAAAGTTTTAGCTGTGAAGTGCTTACGCCATTTAATAAGAATAACTTATTCAAGGTTTTTGGAGTGGAAATTAAAATATCAATACCCTCAAATATTTCTGATTTTTGAATATCGATATGAAGTTCCTCATACCCAACGTAAACCCTTACATTACTGTATTTGGTGAAATTTAGAAAAGTATTGTAGAGCTCAAGTGCTTTTGTCTTATTTTCTACAATTACAACTGCCCTTGGTGCATTCCCCTCTGCTTTATAGCCAATTTTCTGCAAAGTGGTAAGGATGAGTGTAGTTGTTTTTCCATTGTCTTTGGGTGCTACACAAAATACATTGGCGCCACTTTTTACCACCGGAATACTTTTTTTTTGAAAAGATGTAGGTTCAGAAATTTCAAATTGTTCCAGTCTTTCGAGTAGTTCTGGATGTAATTTTTTGAAAGGCATAGTTTTTACGATTGGAATTGATGCTTTAACAGATTTTAGACAAAGATACTAAGCAAGAATGGATGCTGAAATCATAGTTCCTATTTTCGAGTTTTTAAATGTGAAGGAAGGCGGTGATTATTTTCTTCTGTTTCTAGCAGTTATACCATTAAACAAATAGATTTTGAAGGTACTATTTTTGCCAAATTTTTGTAGCGTTTGTTTGAAGTAATAGGCATACCGTCTTACGGTAAGAATATAATTCTTAAGCTAGGAAGATGGGTTCAAGTGAATTTCAAGGATATTCCTTTCTACCAATTTTAGATACTTATTTAAATTTATTGAGACCAGACAAATAATTATTCTGTTTTAATAAAATAATCGAACATCTCTTATTACTTTTTAACTATCTTAATCTCGTAATCTCAATTTTCATGACGTTTGGTTTCAATTAATGGATTAATAGCATTGATTTACCACTTAGATATTGGGGGCATAGCGTTTAGTTTTACTTAAACTTATATTTGATTAGATGAAAAAATATCCTAGCATATTTAATGATGTTATAGGTCCTGTTATGCGAGGACCCTCCAGTTCTCACTGTGCAGCTTCTTTACGAATTGGAAGAATGTGTCTCGATTTAATGGATGGGAATATCAAAGAAGTACATATTGAGTTTGATACTAACGGTTCATTAGCTACGACCCATAAGGGTCAAGGTTCGGATATGGGGCTTTTTGGTGGATTTATGGGGTGGGAAGCGGATGAGAAACGCCTACCTAATTACTTACAGGCCATTGATGAAGCAGGTATTCAAATCAAAATCGATATTCATCCTATTGGTGCAACGCATCCAAACACCTATAAACTTACGCTAAAGAACCAAAAAGAGACCCGAATGGTTACGGCCATTTCAACTGGAGGTGGGATGATAGAAGTTATTGAAATTGATGGTGCTCCGGTATTGATGGCAGGAGATTTCTATCAAACTTTGATTTACGTTAAATCCCCGGTTCAGCTTATAAAACATATTGAAGCTTCTTTTGATTGTGACGAGATTACATTGCGTGAAGGAACATCTACTTTCATAGAAATAAAAGCCAATCAATTTATTCCAGCCAATCTAGAGGCAGCCCTGCTAGAAATGAATGAGGTACTTTTTATCAAAAAAATGAAGCCTGTACTTCCGGTAATGGCACGCAAGGATCTAAAGGTTCCTTTTATTACGTGCAACGAAATGCTAGAGTATAATACAGGTAAGAATCTTGAATTATGGGAGTTGGCCGTTGCTTATGAAAGTATGCGAGGTGCTATTTCCGAGGAAGCAGTTTTTGAAAAGATGCGGGATATTTTAAAAATTATGCGAAATGCTATCGACCTTGGTTTACAAGGAACGAAATATGCAGATCGTATACTTGGCCCACAGTCTTTGACTTTTCAAGAAAAGATGGATGGCAAAAAACTGGTTGCCGGAGATGTATTGAACCAAGTAATTCTATATACTTCTGCCATGATGGAAGTTAAAAGCTCTATGGGCGTAATCGTTGCAGCGCCAACTGCAGGGTCTTGCGGAGCTTTGCCAGGAGCAATAATTGGTATAGGCAAAACATTGGAGCTTTCAGAAGACGAAATGATAAAAGCGTTACTAGCTGCAGGAATTATTGGTGTGTTCATAGCAGCGCATGCTACCTTTGCTGCTGAAGTAGGTGGATGTATGGCCGAATGTGGATCAGCATCAGGAATGGCAGCAGCAGGTATTGTTGGATTAAAAAATGGAACCTTGAATCAGTCCATTTCAGCAGCCTCAATGGCTTTGCAATCCAGCTTGGGCATGATTTGCGATATGATTGCCGATAGGGTAGAAGCACCATGCTTAAATAGAAATGTAATGGCTGCCACCAATGCTATTTCTTGCGCGAACATGGCTTTGTCAGACTATGATCATTTAATTCCTCTAGACGAAGTGGTAGAGACTATGAAACGTGTTGGCGATGCACTACCCAATACACTCTGTTGTACCGGTTTAGGAGGCCTAGCCATTACAAAGACCGCCAAGGAAATCGAGGCTAAGTTAGCCAATGGAGAAATAAATACGAATAAGACTTTTTTTAAAGTTTGTTAGATTAGGAGCTTCTCTTAATAGAATATTTTAGCATTTTGTTGCTTTTAGGGCTTTCTATTTCATTTATAAAACTTGTATGATAACAATAATTTGGGTCTCATTGGCTGGTTTAGGTTTATGGTTTGGTATTGTTTTAACGCGGGACTTCTTAGCTCACCGAAATTCATTAGAAGACAGTAGCTGGTTAAAAACTTCAATTATTGGATTCGTAGTTAATTTTTTTGATGTCCTGGGTATTGGCGCATTTGCGCCGCAAACAGCCCTTTTAAAATTTACAAAGCAAACTAAGGACAAACATATCCCTGGGACCATGAACGTAGCCAATACGCTTCCTGTAGTGTTACAAGCTCTTATTTTTATTACCATTATCGAAGTAGAGCCTATTACCTTGGTGGCTATGTTTCTATCGGCTGCTCTTGGTGCCGTTTTAGGTGCCGGTGTGGTTGCTAAGCTATCAGAAAAAAAGATTCGTTTGGTAATGGGCTTTGCACTGTTGGTTACTGCTTTTTTTATGTTAGCTACCAGCATGGAATGGATTCAAGGTGGGGGAGATGCTATTGGTCTTAGTAATGGCAAATTAGCCATTGCGGTTATTGCTAACTTTGGTTTAGGTGCTTTAATGACAGCTGGTATTGGTTTATATGCTCCCTGTATGGCACTGGTTTTTGCTTTGGGTATGTCTCCCCAAGTCGCCTTTCCGATCATGATGGGTTCCTGCGCTTTTTTGATGCCTCCAGCCTCTGTGCGCTTTATTCGTGAAAAAGCGTATAATCGAAAAGCCGCTGTTGCTATGGCAATCCCAGGTATTGTAGCGGTATGTATAGCTGCTTTTATTGTAAAGTCCTTACCATTGGATGTTCTCAGGTGGGTAGTTATTGCCGTAATACTTTATACGTCAGGAGTAATGCTTCATGCGGGCTTCACAAAAAAATAATAGGTTCCTTTAGCATAAATACCTACTTCTTCTCAAAATCAGCTTCCATTAGCACTTTAAAATCAGGATCCAGTATCAGTTTTGTTGGTTTAAAATCAATTAAAAAAGAAAATGTATTTGACTTTTTATCGATTTGTATTTTTTTGATAAGTAGTTGTTTTTTTTCTGGTCCGTAAACAGCGATTTCTAAGGGCATTTCAAAAAAACTACCATCGCTCTGTACTTGATCAAGACGTATCGTGATTTCCTTTTTCTTAGCGTCGAATTCCCAATTACCCTTATATTTCAAAGTGCCAGGTTGATACAACCATTGTTGAAAAAATTGTTGAAGATTCAAACCGGAAGCTTCCTCCATTTCCCTACGAAAGTCATCAGTAGTAGCGTTTAAATCTTTGTATTTTTTATAATACGATTGAATTCCTTTCCAGAAAACGTCAGTACCCACTACGCCACGCAGCATATGCAGCATCCAGCTCCCTTTTTGATAGGTCTGTATCGTGACCACTTTTGACATATCGGTTAGATTATCGTGGACAATGCGATACTCTGGATTTTTTACATAAAAATCATCTACGGTTTTTTTGCTTTTCATGAGACCTTCCATAAAAGCATCTCGTCCATATTGATGTTCAATAAAAAGTAAAGTGAAATACGTGGCAAAGCCTTCGCTTAACCAGACATCGTCCCAATCGTATTCGGTAACGGCATTTCCAAACCATTGATGGGCAATTTCATGTATGATTACGTTTCGCCAACGCTCGTTTCTATCGCCAACTACTGAGTTTTCGCTATATAAAATGGCAGAAGCGGCTTCCATGCCACCGCTTACGCTGTTCGATTGAATGTTGGCTAATTTTTCATAGGAAAAGGGCCCAATATTATTGCTGTAAAATTCCAATGCACTTTTTGTAGGGATAGTAAAATCATAAAATCCAGCATCCCTATCTTGCTTATACACCCAAGTTTCAATGGATTTCCCTTTAAATTTATCTACGTATTGAATGGCAAACTCGGCAACCCCTAAAACATATAACCAAGTGGCAATAGGAACGGATTGCTTCCAATGCGTAAGACGCGATCCATTTTCCAAATTACTTTCTTCAATCTTTAATCCATTGGAAACAACTTGGTAGTGTGCGGGAGCCGTAACTATAAATTCACAGGTGGCCTTGTCGTAGGGATGGTCAATGGTTGCCAGCCAATTTCTACCTTTATTAGGCCAATTATCACTAAAGAAAGTTCTATCTCCGTATTTATTATTTGCAATCTTAAGGCCTGTGGCTGGTATGCCTTTGTATGTAACGGTATAACTACTGCGTTGATTTACTATGGAAGTGGTTGGTAGTTGGATTGTCAATACATCATTCTCATGTGTATATTCCAAGGTTTTCCCTTCTGAAATTACGCTACCAACTATCATGCCTTTGCCGTCTAGTTTTTTCGAGGCCACAATTAAATCCAGTCGCAACGTATTTATACCCTCCGCCAAGTACCGGATATCGATCGTTTCCTCACAACTAATTTCATCCGTAGTATCCGATACACTTATACGAAACGTATAGTTGACTGCATCTATATTGGGATTTTTTGGGTAATTGTCCGACGGAGGAAATGCAAAACTAGTATATAGTGGTAAAAGAAAAAGTAGTAGTAAAAGCCAATTTTTCATAGGGTGTAATTTCGTTGGTACTTATAATGCTATACTAGTTTTTAAAGGGTAATGTTGAAGGCGGATGAAATTCTGTCAATCCCTTTTCTTTAATGGTATTTTCAATGGATTTTATAGAAGAAGGTACAAATCCACTTAAGTTTTCCACGCCACTTTCCGTCACTAAGGCCACATCTTCTATACGAATGTACAGTCGTTCTTCTGGAATCCAGATCATGGGATCAATCGTAAAAACCATCCCTGCTTTTAAGGAAACCCGGTGAACGATTCCAACATCATGAACCGCCATACCCACAGGATGCTGAAAATGTCCCCTGAATTGTATTCCTTTCTCTACCGCCTTTAAATGGTTAGGATTTGCAAAGGTTTTCCCAATCAAATATTGTTTCATATCAGCAGCGGCTAAATCTAAAACTTCATCGGACGTAATTCCTGGTTTTATATAGCTAAATAGCGCATCTCTGTACGCAACAATATAATTATAAAGCGCTTTTTGAGCAACATCAAATTTCCCATTAACGGGCCATATTCGAGTGACATCACTGGTATAATACCTATAATCAGGTGCATAGTCCATCAATACCAAATCTCCAGCATTGAGTATATCGGTTTTATGAAAATAGTGTCCCATATAGGCATTGGTTCCACCGCCAATAATGGAGGCATAGCCATCGCCACGTGCCCCGTTTACATGGAAAACATACTTTGCTGCAGCATCCAGTTGGTATTCATAAACACCCGGCTGGGTAGAGCGCATGGCTTCCATAATTCCCAATCCTGCAATTTGAGTAGCTTTTCGTATCAGTTCTATTTCTTCTTTACTTTTAATGAGTCGCATTTCATCCAGGAAGGGGTCAAGGTCATGGATTTGGAACTGTGGAAATTGGGAATTAATTTTCTGTACGAATAGAGCCTCTTTGGAAGCAGTTCCATCCCAAGGGTCTGCAGCTGTCCGTGCCTGACCAAATAAAAGTTCGTCACGACTATCATTACCGGTTTCGGCAGGACTCAAAGGTGTATATAACTTAAGTGCGTCCGCTTTTATGAGTCCCGTAAGGAGCAGGTCGGAAGATAAATATTCATAGCCTTTTACGGTATCAACTCCTGTAAGCTCTTTTACCAACTCCGCATCTTCCGCAGATAATATTTTTCCTTGCCCTTGTTCACGTCCCGCATCTCTATGTGGTAAATACAAAGTAGTTCGTTTATTTTTTCCGTTTAGCAATAAATATGCATGATCTGATTCTAAGCCAGTTAAATAATAGAACGTGTTAGATTGTCTAAAGACACTAAACCCCGACTGTCCAGAAGCACCCTGAACAAGAGCAATTGACTTATTTCCTATAGCAGCTAAAACTTTTAATCTACGTTCCTTAAAATTTTCAATAGAGAAATCAGTTTGGTAATGGTAATTGTCTTGTGCCATTAGGGGAGACGTTATACAAAACAGCAAGGTTAGGATAGAAATTCTTAAGGTGGTTCTCATGAAATCAAAGTTTTACAGGAAGGAATTTATGAATACAGCGATAAGTAACGAATATACCAAAAAATGGGTCTTGTAAAACCAACAGTTATTAATGACATTCAAATAAGTTGATATATATAAGCAGTAAAGACTGCACGTTACTTGTTTTCCAATTTCTTCAACATGGCTACAGCATTCCCGTTGTTTGGATTAAGCTCCAGGGATTTTTTGTAATTTTCAATAGCCTCTTTATTTCTACCTAAAGTCATGAGCGCCTCTGCATAACTATCATATGGATTGTCCCTGTCTGGAAATACATCAATACTTAATTTAAAAATAGCAGCTGCGTCTTTTGCATTCCCAGCATGAAGAAAACGATATCCTGCTACAATCAATTCTTGTTCGCTACTGTAATAGTCATCATCATCAACATGCTTTTTGTAAAAAAGAATACCGCTTGTAATTCCTTTATCTGCAATAACCTCAGACATGAATTTAACTAAAGGTTTTTTTGGGAAATCATAGGTGGTATCATTCAAGATACCGGTTATCCCAGTAGTCATTGTATTTAGAAAGGCTTTGCGTGTATTGTTTAAAAAAATAATAGAGGAGTTACTAGAAGGGATCCGTGTGAATAAGGCACAAAACCCATCAATAACGCCTGTATGTCCAATGGTTGCTACTTTATCTCTGGTATTGCCAACCTGCCTATGCATAAGCTCCCAGCCGTATCCTTGGTGCCCGTCATACTCTTCATCAGCAACATGTTTGGTAAACATCAAATCTAAATACGCTTTGGGTACTAACTTTTCGGTATGTAAGGCCTGATCTAATAAAAACAAATCCTCAACGGTAGAATATATATTGCCTACCGCGGGTATGTTGGACATGTCTATATAATTAGCGTTAAAATAGTCGCCAAACCCTTTAAAATAACCCTTGGCTCTCTTCTTAATCAGTGGTCTATGTTTATCTATACCAGTGTTTACCATGCCTAAAGGAGATAGTATTTTATTTTTCAAAACAGTTTCATAGCTAAGGCCTGTTACAGTTTCAATTAGATATCCTAATACCATATATCCAGAATTGCTATACACAAAACGTTCTCCCGGAGTAAATTCAAGCGGTAAATCATAAAATTCTTGTATCAATCGTTCTGGTCGCTGCTTACCCGGAAAGGGATTTAATGGAATATCGGATTCATAGTCCCTTACCGTCCCAGAGGTGTGACTTAGTAGATGGTGAAGTGTAATCTGATCCCCATTCTTTTTTGGATAATCTGGTAAGTATGTACTTATAGGTTCATGTAGATCCAATTTTCCTTCGGCAACCAATTGCATAATCAAAACTGATGTAAATGGTTTGGTAATTGAAGCTATTCTAAACTTGGTATCCGATTGGTTCGGAATATCCCATTCCATATTAGCAAATCCGAAACCATTTTTATAAATGATTTCGCCGTTGTGCGATACTAAAATAGCACCGTTGAATCCTTCATAGTCGGCGTATAAACCTACAAGTTCATCTATCTTTTGTGCCTTTTTGGACAGCAGAACTGTTTTATTGGTTTCTTGTTCTGATTTTTGTTTGCATCCAAAGCAAAGCAGTAGGGTGGGAATTATAAAAATAAGTACTGCTCCTCTTACCCACATATGGGTTCTGGTGTTTATAAATATACTGTTCATTTACTATTTTTGATTATACGGTTGAAATAGAGGTTTAGTCAAGTACAGACACCCTATTTTGAATTTTTTAGTGAATACAAGCTGTCTTGATTGGAACTATAGTGTTTAATTTTTTCCATATTTCGTGATTTTTTGGTTGCGGAGAAAACTGAAAAAGTACTGTAGCCGTTTCCGTAGACTCACAAAACCATTGTGTTGCTTTTATCTTTATAGTCATTGACTTTCCAGTATGGAAGCCGTCAAAAAAACTCATTTGTCCTGTAAATGTAGTTTGACCATTTATTACTGTAGAAAGCAATAATGTTAGAGTAGGATCGGGAAATTTTGTTGCCCAATGGTTCGGCTTCATGAGACTATCAAAATAGTGCTCTAAATTGAATGTTATCTGTTTTAGGGTTAATGCACTGTTTGCATTCACTTTCCATGCGAGCGCTAAAGACCAAAATTGTGGGCTATCCGGTTGGTCCCATTCTGGGGCAAAACGTAATTCCTCAAAACCGTTGAGCGTCAAATCCGGTGCCCAAGCTATAGGGAACGTAATAATCTCCTTATTCCAGGTGCTATCTGCCACTACTATTTCTAAATGCTGTTCTTCCTGTCCAAATAGTAAAAAGGAATAGCATAGGATACCTAATACTAAAATATGGTTCTTCATTATTCTATATGTTTTTTACATTATCTAAGTTGTGAATCATTTTATTTATAGGTTACCTCTCTAACAAAATTTGCATTTTTATCCCAAATGATAATTTCACCCTTACTGCTTGATGTTACAATAAATTCACCATCAGGACTCCAATCAACTCCCCATAGGTAATCGTTAGTAGATGTAGATTCCGCTAATAGTTTTCCGTCCTTGGTCCAAAGTCTAAGAGCATCGCTGGCGGTTGCTAGTTTTTCTCCGTTTGGGTTCCATCTTAGGTTTCTATATTCCGCAATACTCCCTTTTATTTCATGTTGTTTGACTCCATCAGAACTCCAAAATTGTAGTAGTTTGTTTTCCGCATTTTCAAGGTCGCCATAATCTCCAACCACAAAAAAATCACCAGAAGTGTGCCAAGCCACACAAAGTAAAACTACCTCTTTGGTTCTAGGTTGAAACCTATTAATGGGCTCTCCCATATGGTTATATATTCCTATTTGAGATCCTACCGTTGTTAAGATGTTTTTATTTGGATGCCAATCTATTCCAGTTACAGACTTGGGGTCTGCAAGAAACCTACTTACGCGTTTACCAGCTACAGTATAAATAGATACGGCATCTTTAAGCTCTGAAACTGCAAGAAACTCCCCATTATAGTTCCAGTCCAAAGCTCTAAAACTTGAAGCTAAACCATCTAGTTCTATCCAAGTATTCGTATCAAGATTTAGAATTTTTGCCTTAATCGTCCCGCTTTGAGTTATTAGCGCCAGCATGTTTTTAAAAGGATGCCATTTAATTCTGCTTAATTGTACATTTTTAATAGGATAGGTTTTAACCAAGTCAAACGTATGTGCATCAAATAGTTTTAGCTCGTCCTGGTTTCCACCCGCTGCAATAAATTTCCCATCCATACTCCAAGCTACAGTCCATAATGTTGGCTTGGGTTTTTGTTCTTGACAAGCAACATTAAAGGCTAACAGAAGTATGGAAAAAAGGCTACAGGTTTTTAGGTCCATTACGGCGTTTTTGTTTCTAATCATTTTGCTTGGAGATTACAATAACCTCAAATGTTATGGCATCAGAAATTGTATCGTCCTTTAGGGTTTTTAACAGACCTTTAGACTCGTAATTGACATTCCACCGTGTTCGGTCAATTATAAATTTCGAAACCATTCGGATTCTACCGTCTATCTGTTCTAAAGTAGCGCTGTACGTGATAGCCTGTGTTACGCCTTTTATGGTCAACATAGCTTTAACATCTAGGTTAACATTGTCGGCATAGGTTATCCCTGTTATTTCTAGTTGTGCACTTGCGTGTTTTTTTACGTTAAAAAAGTCTTCATTTTTAAGATGGAAAACTAACATTTCATTGTATTTGCCATCGGTATTGGTAATGGAATTCATATCCACCTCAAAACTACCGCCCGTTAACGCATCTCCATTTTTAAATATGATACCTTGTTTAAACTTTACAGTACCATAATGTTCGTTCAATTTAAAAAGATTAGAGCCTGTCCATTTAATAGAACTCATGCTTGTGTCGATTGGGATTTCACTTTGAGCAGTTAAATAGCCAATAGTAAATAAAGACACAAATACTACAATATGTTTTTTCATTATTAAGAATTTCTTCCAAAATTATGATCTCACTTGCCAAAACATGTCAAAAAAATGTAAAAGAAGTGTCAACAAGTGTAAAAAGTGTTTTGATTTTATGTTCTTTACATTATTATGAGTAGAAAAAGTCTTCTTAGTTCGGTTATTGTTTTGAGCATTGTTTGCTTTTTCTTGACTGTTGTTTCATGTTTAGGGGATAATGATATCGCGTCTATAGAGCGTTCAAAAATATCTTTAAGAAATGTTGGGCATCAATTATTGTTATCTAACCAGGATAGCTCATCTTTAGTTTTACCTGTTATTGAATTAGAAGCATTCAAATATGAATTATCCTTTCAACAGCCTTTATCTTTCGACCCAGATAATTTAGTATCCATTGTTGACAGTTCTTTCCAAAAATTAAAACTTCCAAGGCACTACAGAGTTGAAGTGGTACAAGTTAAAGATCAGCAGATAGCCTATAGTTATGAAATGGACTCGGAAGAACGCAACACCATCATACCTTGTGGTGGAAGATTATTGCCCAAAGCAAATTATACAATTGAAGTAAATTTCAAACCCAAAACGGCTTCATTTTCTAGTTGGACTGCACTCTTGTTCCTTTCTGTTTCTGCCGCAATAGCCTTTTTCTATTTTAAAAGAAAAAAAATACCGGCACCTGTTGAAACTAAAAAAGAGCACAAAGCTATTGGTAGTTTTAAATTTTATCCCGAGCAGAGTAAATTGGTAAAACAAGCTGTAGAGATTGGTTTATCTAAAAAAGAATGTGAATTGCTGGAAATTTTTATAGCAAACCCAAATCAGATTATTAAACGTGATGAATTAACAAAAAGGGTTTGGGAAGATAACGGTGTATTTGTTGGTAGAAGTCTAGATACCTATATCTCTAAACTTCGTAAGAAATTAAAAGAAGACGATACTATTAAACTGACCAATGTGCATGGGATTGGTTATAAGTTGGTAATTGGATAGTCATTTAACCAATGATTGCGAAATTGATTACGTGGTTTGTCTTTTATACTTTTTATGTCATATTGAGTTTCTGCGCCCGTAATTAAATAAAGGTCTTCATTTGGGAAATATTTAAACGTAACGCCAGCGCTTACCTGCTCTTGGTAGCCAGAATTTATGAAATACACCTGACTATTCAAAAGTTTAAAACAACAGTTGTAGGCTAGGTTATACCTGTGCTAATTCAGAACCTCTCAATAACTATAAAGTAAGCTTTTTAAAATAAAATGAAAATAAATGAACTAAAGTATTGAAAGTCAAAAAAATGGCACCATCTTTGTTTACTAATAGTTATTATAAATTAAATTACATTACAATGAGTAAAGGAACAGTAAAATTTTTCAACGACACAAAAGGTTTTGGATTCATCACTGAAGAAGGAGTTGAAAAGGACCACTTTGTACACATTTCAGGATTAGTAGACGAAATTCGCGAAGGCGATGAAGTTGAATTCGATCTTCAAGAAGGCAACAAAGGTTTAAACGCAGTAAACGTAAAAGTTATTTAAGTATATACTTTCAAGTTTAACAAAAACCCATCATTAAGTTGATGGGTTTTTTTTGTTTTATATCAAAAAGCAACTATCCAGTACATTTCTTTTAAACCTAAGCAGTTCAGTTCAAACAGCATTAGTCCTAAGGTAAACACATATTTTAACTCCCAAAATAAAAGTAGAAATACGAATTCAACAATGGTGCTTAAGACCATCATTATAATCCCATTATTTTTTGTGCTCCTCATGGTACTTACCTTAGGTAGAGTTACTACCGTTAGGATGCTTTTATGTTGTATCTAATAAGCGGATTTAGAATAGCAGCAATAGGTATAAGTACTATGCACGATGTTATTTAGGGGTCATATTCAAAAGACAAAAACATCAATACCTCCTTAGGCTGCATGTCCAATCTTATTGGGGGCTTAAATAGCATCATGTACAACAAGATGTATCTCATGTACACTATAAAAAACTAAGGTAGATCATAGCGGAAACTGCTTAAGAATACGATATGCCATATCACCTAAAAGAATCTCTTTAGGAAGGCATTGGAAATCACATCAGGATACTTCACCAACTGTGGAGAAAATAAAAACCTTGTATTTAAAAAGTGGTACAGAATAATGATGTAATTTCGCGCCTTCTAAAAATGGGTCTATGAAACGCATCAGTCAATACAAGAAGTTATTTGGTATCGAAAAGGAAATCGAGCTTAAAACATTAAAAACAACGTATCGCAATCTAGTAAAAGAATGGCATCCAGATAAATTTCAAGAAGGCGATGCTAAACGTGAGGAAGCAGAAGTGCAAAGCCGTTCGATAATTGATGGCTATCATTTTTTGGTAAGTATAGCTCCAGAAACTATAGCTGGAAACTTAGAGTCCTATACTGAAACGATTACAAATTCTGGAATAGCAGATTATGTTCATGACGGTTTAGTGCTGGAAATTACCTTTTTAGATGGTACTTCCTACGAATATTTTGGGGTAACTAAGCCCATTTACATTAAAATGGTCAATTCTACTAAGTTGAATCGTTTTGCTAAACGGACCATTTATTCAAAGTACACCTATAGAAAATTAAAGCGCACGCTTCAGGAGGCTTAGGCGCCTGAAGTTATTTGATATCGCTGTTAGCACTACTTTTTCAATAGTTATTTTAAGGGAATTAGGTTAGTAATAAAGTGTTTCTAGTACTTCGTGTACCTATCTTTGAGTAAACTTATTTTATGGCAACACAGTTCTCTAATTTAGGAGTTAACGAACAAGTACTACAAAGTCTAGCTGCTTTAAATATTTCTGTTCCCACGGATATTCAAAAGAAAACAATTCCCGTCCTGTTGCGTCAGAAAGAGGATGTTGTTGCTTTGGCAAAAACAGGAACAGGTAAAACTGCTGCATTTGGATTGCCTTTGTTACAGCTTATTAATTCAGATAATCCTGAAGTGCAGGCTTTAATATTGGCGCCTACCCGAGAATTGGGACAACAGATCTATTCAAATTTAGTTTCTTACAGTACGCATTGTCCTAACATTTCTATCGCTTCTGTATGTGGCGGTATTCCAATTAAACCTCAAATAGAGCGGTTAAAGGAAACAACACATATTATAGTGGCTACGCCAGGACGATTAATCGATTTAGTTCAGCGCAAGGCCGTCAATATTAAAAAGTTACAGTATTTGGTCTTGGATGAAGCTGATGAGATGGTAAGTGCTTTGAAAAAAGACTTAGATATTATCATCACAGAAATCCCCAAAACAAGAAGAACCTTATTGTTTACAGCAACCATGCCAGGCGCCGTAAAACAAATGGTGCAGAATTATATGTCAAAACATGTGGTGCAACTAGAAGCGGATATGGCACAATTGGGGCATCAAGGTATTGATCATAAATATACCGTGGTAGCACCCATAGAAAAACTAGAAGTATTGCTCCATTTTCTAAATTCTAAAGAGGGGGAACGTGGTATTATTTTTTGTAAAACCAAAGCTGCCGTTAATAAACTGGCAAAGAAACTAGCCACCAACAAATTCTCATCTGGCGCTATTCACGGGAGTTTAAGTCAAGGGATACGTGACAGAATCATGGGGCAGTTTAGAGAAGGATTTATCGATATCCTTGTAGCAACGGATTTAGCAGCACGTGGCATAGACGTTAAAGAAACTTCCTATGTTGTAAATTATCACTTACCCGATACGTATGAGGCCTATGTACACCGAAGCGGCAGAACAGCTAGGGCAGGAGCAAAGGGTCTTTCCTTAAGTATCATACAGCAAGAAGAAGTTAATGATATTCCTGAGTTTGAAAAGGAATTGGGAATAGTATTTAATGAACTTCAAAAACAGAATCCAGCAACCAGAGAGGAAATAAATGTAGTGCTGTGGGCAAAAAAGATATTTAAAACTAAGCCAAACCGTACTATTTCTGAGGAGACTAAGGAGAAAGTAAAAACTGTATTGCATCATTTAACCAAAGAAGAATTGATGGAAAAAGTGCTGGCAGATTATGTAACACACAATTCAGCAACAATTTCAAAAACCGAGATTTCTAAAAAGAAGTAAACCCTATGGCTAATTACATTCGGAACCAACAGGATATTTTAGAAAAATTAAAGATTGATGCATTGAATCCAATGCAAGAAGAGGCCCTTACCGTTATTGAAAATACGGTTAATACCGTTTTGCTGTCCCCAACAGGTACAGGTAAGACCTTGGCTTTTCTGCTACCGCTAATAAATTCGTTAGACTCAGAATCTACTCAAGTACAGGCATTAATTTTAGTACCTTCTAGAGAACTTGCCATACAAATAGAGCAAGTGGTCAGAGCTATGGGTTCTGGTTTTAAAGTGAATGCGGTCTATGGAGGCAGACCCATGTCCAAAGACAAAATAGAACTAAAACATACTCCAGCTATTCTTATTGGCACCCCAGGTAGAATCTCTGATCATTTTAATGCAGACCGATTTTCTAAAACAAGTATTAAAACCCTAGTTTTAGATGAGTTTGACAAGTCGCTTGAAACTGGTTTTGAGGAGGAAATGAACGCTATCATTAGTGAATTACCTGATGTTCAAAAGCGTATTCTAACCTCCGCTACGCAAGGGGTTAAAATTCCAAGCTTTGTTGGTTTGGATACGCCTAAAATTATTAACTATTTAAAGGATAAAAAAGTATCTAGACTGGCTATTAAGACCGTGTTTTCACCGGATAAGAATAAGTTGCAAACCCTCGTAAATTTGTTGCATTATATTGGGAATGAACCTGGAATTGTTTTCTGTAATTTCAAAGATAGTATTGAACAAGTGAGTTCTTTTTTAGATAAGAACGATATCAACTATACCTGTTTTTCTGGTGGGATGGAGCAAAGGGACCGTGAACGTTCCTTAATTAAATTTAGAAACGGCACGTGCCAAGTACTCATCGCCACGGATTTGGCCGCAAGGGGTATCGATATCCCAGAAATGAAATATATTATCCATTATGAACTTCCTAGGGCCGTAGAAGAATTTACCCATAGAAATGGTAGAACGGCAAGAGTAAATGAAAAAGGGACTGCCTATGTACTACAATGGGAAAAGGAACGCTTGCCTGGGTTTATTCAGAAAGACGAACCCATAGATATTTCCAAAAAAGCACCTCATAGAAAGCAATATTGGGAAACCCTGTTTATTTCTGGAGGCCGAAAGGATAAAATCTCAAAGGGTGATATCGCAGGTTTATTTCTTAAACAAGGCGAAATTAACAAGGACCAATTGGGCGTAATTGAACTAAAACAGGATTGTGCCTTTGTAGCCGTTCCGATAACGCTTGCAAATGATTTAGTTGCAAAACTAAATAATACCCGGTTGAAAAAGAAGAAAGTACGTGTAACAGTGCTTTAACGCTACTCCTTGCATTCAATTTTGAAAAAGTCCGATATAACATTTTTAGTTACGTAGTTTGTTTTTAAGCGCATAGGTACGCTGGCCTACTATGATAATTTACTCGCTTTTACTAGCGTTCGGTCTTCTACTACGTAGTAGGTAAGGAAAACATTCCCATAATTATACCTATTACTGACTTTACTAATCCGCTATCTATCAAATAGAAAGACATATATTTGAGTACATAAAACAACTATTCTATGAAACTTCTGTGCTACATCTCATTGATTTTATTGGTTTGCTTCTCTTGTAAAAATGATAAGACCATGAACATTGAAAATGAACCAGTAATAACACCTGTGGTTTTTGATGGTATAGATACTTCCATCAATCCTGGAGATGATTTTTTTAATCACGTTAATAAAAACTGGTTTGAAAATGCTGTCATTGCAGATGATCAAGTTGGGGTTGGAGCCTATAGATTTTTAAACATTCCACAACAAGAATTACTGAGAACTATTCTGGAAGAAGTTTCGCAAATAGACAATCCAAAAGGAAGTATTGAACAGAAGGTAGGTGATTTTTATACCTCGGGTATGGATACGGTTATTATTGACCAGCTTGGACTTAAACCCATTCTACCCATTCTAGAACGTATTACAGCTATCAGTGATGTTACATCGATGACAACATTTGTAGCCACTCAAATAAAATCCGGGGATTACTCCATGTTTGCGTCTGGTATCGCTCCAGATCAAAAAAATAGTTCGCTTAATATATTGCATGTCGGTCAGACAGGATTAGGCTTGCCCGATCGTGATTATTATTTTTCTGATGATGCTTCTATTAAACCCATACAAGAAGCTTATAAAACCTATTTAGCGACTCTTTTTGAATTGGTTGGTGATGATAATCCGAAAGCACAAGCTGATATCGTCTATGGCATAGAAAAGCAAATGGCCAAATCCCACAAAACACGCATAGAACGCAGAATTATTAAAGAAAACTACCACAAGATGGCAGTTTCCCAATTAAAAGAGAAACATCCAAACATGGGTTGGATAGCCTTGCTGAAAAATTTGGGCACTGACGTAGATTCTATAAATATAGCGCAACCTGCGTACTATGATGCTTTAAATAATATGTTGACATCGGTATCTATAGCCGATTGGAAATTATATCTTAAAGCAAATTCTATAGGATCACATGCTGATTTACTTACACAGCCGTTTCAAGATGCTTCTTTTGAATATTCTAAAGTATTATCTGGCCAAACAGAGCAGCAGCCAAGAGCCAAGCAAATGGTGCGTCGCGTTGACGGACAATTAGGGTTTGCCCTCGGTCAATTATATGTAAAGCGTTACTTTAACGAAGATGCTAAAAAACGTGCACTGGACCTCGTTAATAATTTCCAAAAAGTATTAGAGAAACGAATCGATAATCTCGATTGGATGAGTGATAGCACTAAAGTTAAAGCAAAAGATAAACTCTATGCTATTAACAAAAAAATAGGCTATCCAGATGTATGGAAAACTTATGATGTCTCCATAGATCGCAAACAATTTTTTGAAAATGTTGTAGCCCTGCGTCAAAACGAATACCAATATGAATTGAAACAACTTAATAAAGCACCTAATAGAGACGAATGGGGAACAACGCCTTCTACCGTAACTGCCTATTACAATCCGGCATTAAATGAAATTGTATTTCCAGCAGGAATTTTACAAGCGCCTTATTTTGATTTGTATGCAGATGATGCTGCTAATTATGGCGGTATAGGTATGGTGATTGGACACGAGTTCACCCATGCCTTTGATGATCAAGGGGCACAATATGATAAAAACGGAAACGTGACCAATTGGTGGACTGATGAGGATTACACAAAATTTAAAGTAAAAACACAACAAATCATTGACCAATATAGCGCCTTTACTGTTTTGGATAGTGTGCATTTAAAAGGCGCGTTAACCGTTGGTGAAAACACCGCAGATAATGGAGGAATTGCTATTGCTTTTGATGCTTTCAAAATGACGACACAAGGAAAGGACACCACTAAAATTAGAGACTATACACCAGACCAACGTTTCTTTCTGTCTGTTGCTACTATTTGGCGTGTAAAAATGCGTGATGCATACTTACGAAATTATGTGACTACAGACCCACATTCACCACCAATTTGGCGCGTTAATGGACCTTTAATGAATTTTACGCCATTTTATGAAGCCTTTGATGTACAACCAGGTGACGTAAACTATAGAACAGAAGAGGAACGTATAAAAATTTGGTAAACTAATAAGAGGTCTATCTTCATTGAATTGGTTTAAAAGGTTTTACCTCTTTGGTTTTGGGGTGAGCCCTTAATTGAATCCCAGGCAAAATGTCCGGGGTAGGTACAGGTGTATTATGTCAAAGAATTAGAACTTTTTTCAACATTATTGAATACCATTGAACATTCCATAGCCTTAATTTCAAGACTATAGGATGGACGCATTCCTTAAATTATAGTATCTTTTAGTCCTTCTTACTAATAGTTAAACCTTCCAATGAGAAAAACACTATATATTTTACTTCTAACCCTTTCCATTACTTCTTGCATGTATGCCCAACGCAGCAAAAATAGTAGTGTACCTGTACTTACAGAAAGCTTATACGAATCTATGACGTACCGAAATATCGGGCCTTTTCGCGGTGGACGGTCCACAACGGTTTCTGGTGTAACTAACGATATTTTTACATATTATATGGGCGCTACCGGTGGCGGCGTTTGGAAGACTACGGATGGAGGTACAACATGGAATAATATTTCTGATGGTTTTTTTAATACTACCGGTATCGGTGACATTACGCCAGCACCATCAAATCCTAACATCATATATGTAGGCACAGGGGAATCTCCAGTTCGTGGAGTAAAGACTTCTCATGGAGACGGCCTTTACAAATCTACGGACGCCGGGAAGACGTGGAAACATATGGGCCTTAAGGAAACACGTCATATCAGTGATGTTTATGTACATCCAGATAATCCAGATAAAGTATATGTGGCAGCACAAGGTAATCCTTGGGGGCCTAATGAGGAACGGGGTGTTTATCTTTCTGAGGATGGAGGACTTACTTGGAAAAAAATCCTTTATGTAAATCAAGATTCGGGAATTGTAGACATGACCGTAGACCCTAACAATCCAGATTTTATGATGGTTGCTACCTGGGAGTTTTGGCGCAAACCTTGGATAGTGCACAGTGGTGGACCCGGTAGTAAAATTTATAAAACTACAGACGGCGGAAAAAAATGGAAAGAAATAAATAAAGGCTTACCGGAATTAAAGGGTAAAATGGGGGTTGATATTTCACCAGCAAACCCAAATATCGTTTATATCGCTATTGATGCTTTAGGAGAGAAAGCAGGTGTTTATCGTTCCGAAGATGCAGGAGAAAGTTTTAAACAAATGACGAATGATGCCACGACGTATGCGCGCTCATGGTATTATATGCATGTCATAGCCGACCCCAATGATGAAGATGAACTCTGGGTCATGAACAGCTTTGCCATGAAATCTATTGATGGAGGAAAAACCTTTAAAGGGATAAAAGGGAGCCATGTAGACCATCATGATTTATGGATTAACCCAACCAATAGCGACATTATGATCAATGCCAATGACGGTGGCGGTTCTGTTACGTTTAATGGCGGTGAAAGCTGGTCTTCGATGTATAACCAACCTACGGGTCAATTTTATCGTTTAATTACGGATAACGGATATCCATATAGGGTCTACTCCGGCCAGCAAGATAATAGCACCATTGCCATTGATAGTCGTGTGGTTGATAACGGTATTGGAGAAATGCACTGGGATGTTATGCGGGCAGGGGAATCCTCAACAGTTGCCCTGGATCCTGATAATCCGAGATTTGTATACTCCACTTACTTCGCCAGTAATTTTGTAGAATGGGACCGTGATATTGATAACACACGAATGGTGATGCCTTATCCTACAAGGGTAACTGGAGAACAACCCAAAAATTTAAAATACCGTGCCAATTGGAACGGACCTGTTATTGTTTCCCCTCATAATCCTAAGGTAATTTACTATGGTTCGCAATATGTGATGAAGTCTACGGATAGAGGTGTTACTTGGAAGGAACTCAGTGAAGATTTAACACGAAACAATAAGGCGCATCAAGGCAAAGGAGGTGAACCCATAAGTAACGAGCAAATTACCGCAGAGAGCTATAATAATTTGTTCAATATAGAAGAGTCTCCTTTGAAGGAAGGGGTAATCTGGGTAGGATCTGATGATGGCCTAGTACACCTTACGCAAGATGGTGGAAAGACATGGTCTAACGTTACACCAAAAGGACTCAAGGAAAGTATTATCAATGTTGTGGAACCTTCTCCTCATGATGCTGCCACCGCATACATTGCGGTGTCCGGATATAAAATGAATGATTTTTCACCATATATTTTTAAAACAAACGATTACGGGGTCAGTTGGACAAAAATCGTGAACGGAATTCCAGGAGATACTTTTGCACGTACGGTTCGGGAAGACCCAGATCGTAGGGGGCTTTTATATGCAGGTACAGAAACCGGGGTTTTTGTTTCCTTTGATGATGGTGCACAATGGTATCCGTTGCAGAATAATCTTCCTGAAGTGCCTATAACCGATTTACGCGTAAAACGAAAAGATTTGGTCGTCGCTACCCAAGGAAGGGCCTTATGGATTTTGGACGATCTTACACCCTTACATCAACTTTCGGATGCTGTTTCCAAAGCCGATTATTATCTATATAAACCTAAAGACACAGAGACAGAACTATCCGTTGCGTATAGTATTGATGGGGGACAGGGCAAGAATCCGCCGCAAGGGGTACAGCTGAACTATGTGCTCAACAAGGAAGTTCCTGAAGGCACCCCATTGTCTTTGGAAATCTTAGATACTTCTGGTAAAGTCGTTCATTCTGAATTCACTAACCAACGAAAAGTAGCCTGTGACACCATAACAAAAGCACAGCTAAAGAAGACAAAAGGAGCGCATCGCTATTCTTGGAATATGAAAGTTGGCATTTTTGATTGTTTAACTGAACTATATACTACTAACCGAGATTTATCTGCATATAATGCCGCTCCTGGAACCTACAACGTACGATTAAAAGTGGGGGAATTTACACAAACCCAAGACTTCGAAATTATAATAGATCCGCGTATCGCAAACAGTATCGAGAATGTTGCCTCAGCATATATCGAACGTGATGCACTATCAAAATCAATTTATCAAGGAGCCAAAGAAATGGCAAAAGGAGTAAGAGCCGTAAGAAAGATAAAGCAGCAATTGGATTTTATTTTGGAGGTTACAGAAGATGATACCATCAAAAGTAAGGGGGCGGAGCTAAACAATACCTTAGATAATTGGATAGCAGAAATCTTACAAAAAGAAATGCGTACTTATCAAAGTAATTATATGTTCGAAGCGCGTCTTTTAATTAAGTTTAAACATTTCCTGAATTCTATCGGGAAAGGAAACTTACCCGTAACACAAGGAACTCGCGATGTTACTAAGGACTATTTACGACAATGGGCTACTTTAAAAACTAGCTTACAGGAAATCAAAACTAAAGAAGTAGCAAGCTATAATCAACAGTTAAAGGATGCAGGTTTACCAGCACTATACTGGCCATAAAATTACCTAAGCTTTCAATATAATTTATTAAATAATTAATACGCTTTTTATGAAATTTTCGATCGTAACATTTGCTTTTTGTGGAATACTTTTATTGGGATGTAAAACGGAGAATGATACTGAACCCAAGAAAGAATTCAAGATAGATTATGAAAAATTCACTTTGGACAATGGTCTTGAAGTAATCCTTCATGAAGACCATAGTGACCCCATCGTTGCAGTAGCGACAATGATGCATGTGGGATCTAATAGAGAGAAACCGGGGAAAACAGGTTTTGCTCATTTTTTTGAGCATATGAGTTTTAATGATTCTGAAAATGTTCCTGTGGGAGCAAATAGAAAAATGATTCCGGAATGGGGTGGCAGTAGAAATGGAGGAACCTGGAGCGATGGCACGGTATACTACGAAGTAGTGCCTAAAGATGCGTTCGAAAAAATCCTTTGGATTGATTCTGATCGTTTTGGTTATATGATAAACACAGTTACCACAGCTGCTTTGGAGCGCGAAAAGCAAGTAGTTAAAAATGAAAAACGTGAACGTGTAGATAACGCACCTTATGGCTATACTGATGAAATCATTAGAAAAAATTTGTATCCAGAAGGACATCCCTACAATTGGACTGTTATTGGTGCTTTACCAGATTTGCAGGCTGCTACTATAGATGACGTTAAAGAATTTTACGCACGGTATTATGGTGCAAAAAATGGCTCGTTAGTAATTGCAGGCGATATTGATATAGCCGAAACCAAAGAATTGGTTAAAAAATGGTTTGGTGAAATACCAAGTGGACCGGACATGGAAGCATTACAGCCCATGCCGGTAAACTTAACAGAAACAAAGTCTTTATATTTTGAAGATAATTTCGCTACACTTCCAGAATTGCGCATGGTAATTCCAACAATTGAGGACTATAATAAGGATATGTATCCACTTCAAGTTTTAGGGCAGTTATTAAGTGGAAGTAAAAATGCCCCGTTGTATCAAGTAATCGTTGAGGAGAAAAAATTAGCCCCCAATGTGAGTACATACCAGAGCAGTAGTGAAATTGCTGGCGAGTTTGTGTTCAGAGTCCGTGCCAATGCAGGAACTGATTTAGATGACTTAAAGGCCGCAATTGATGAAGGGCTTCAACGTTTTGAGACTAACGGTGTAAGCAAAAATGATTTAAAGCGTATTAAAGCCGAACTAGAAACTGGATTGTATCAAGGCATTAGTACAGTGTTGAACAAAGCATTTCAATTGGTTCAGGACAATGAGTTTAATGGAGATCCAAGTTACATTTCACAAGCTGCTAAACTGGTAGAGGCTGTAACTGCGGCTGATGTTATGAGAGTATACGACCAGTACATTAAGGGTAAATACTATGTAATGACAAGCGTAGTTCCTAAGGGGCAATTGGATTTGGCTGTTGCAGAAGCTAAGCAGGCTAAAGTCTGGATTGAGGAAGTAAAACAAAATGTTGCCAATGAAGAAGTAGGGCAGGGAGAAGAGGCGCAGTATGAAAAAACCGTTAGTACCTACGATAGAAGCGAACCCGCTTTTGGTGAATTGCCGTTATTCAAATCCCCAGAAATTTGGATAGCTGACCTAGAAAACGGAATAAAAATATACGGTATTGAAAATAGCGAAGTACCCTTGGTAGAAATTGATATTACCATACCTGGAGGTCATTTATTAGATCCAAAAGGTAAAGAAGGTGTTGGTAACTTATTAAGTGATTTAATGATGGAAGGAACGGCTACTAAAACTCCTGCTGAATTAGAAGAGGCCATTGGAATGTTGGGAGCCAGTATAAACATGTATAGTACCAATGAAGATTTTCACATTACCGGCTCATGCCTAGTAAAGAACTTTGAAGGAACAATGGCTTTGATAAAAGAAATTCTTTTGGAACCACGCTGGGACCAAAAAGAGTTTGATAGATTAAAACAGGCGCTAATAACTGGGCTTAAAGGTCGTGAGGCAAACCCAAATGCGATTGCTAGCACCGTAGCATACAGGTTAATCTTTGGAGATGACCACACGTTTGGTGTTCCTAGTTCGGGAACCTTAGAATCTATTAAAGATATTACCGTAGAAGACCTTAAGGGGTATTATAAAAATTTATCTCCAAAGCGTGCTGCAGTTCATGTTGTAGGAGCTATTGGTAAAGATGAAGCAGTAGTGACGGTAAGCAGTTTGAACGATTTTACGGGTGATGTTGTTGTTTTACCAAAACAAGTGCTACCAACCGCGTCTAAAGCAGGAAATCTTTATTTTATTGACGTACCAGGATCTAAGCAATCGGTTATAATGATAGGCAAATTAGCACTTTCGGCAACAGATGAGAATGCCAATAACCTAGATTTTGCCAATGAAATCCTCGGTGGTGGGTCAAGCGGACGTTTATTTCAAACCTTACGAATTGAAAAAGGATATACCTACGGAGCTTATTCAGGTTTTAGAAATAGTAAAGAGGTTGCGCCGTTTTTAGTAAGAACCAGTGTTAGAGCCAATGCGACCTTAAAATCTCTAGAGATTATTCAAGATATGCTAAAGAATTATGCAAAAGATTTTTCTGAAGCTGACGTAGAACTCACCAAAAACAAACTTCTTAAAGCAGATACGCGAGCGTTTGAAAGTTTAGGTGCTAAATTGGGAATGGTTCGTAATATTAGTAAATATGATAGGCCGGCTAATTATGCAGAAAATGATCAAGCTGAATTAGTTTCAATGACCTTAGATGACTATAAAAATGTGATAGCAGCGTATCTTCAAGAAGAGGAAATGATTTATCTGGTAGTGGGGGATAAGGCCACGCAATTAGAGGAGGTTAAAAAGCTAGGGAAGCCAGTAATAGAAATGGATATCTACGGTAATAGAATTACAGAACAGTAGGAATTTTTAGAACTAATAGAACAGCTAAACACAAATTTTGAATTGCAAACGAAATACATGACTAAAACGATTCATATCTATTTCTATTCATGACCGTTGACTGGACATCGGTAGACGCTAGAACTCTTTAACCCAATAAAAATCCATAATTAATAAATTTGTTTAATCTTATGTTAAAAATATTAAACAAAGAAAATTTCATAGTACCTTTACGGTAATCAAAACCTAAAGATTTTATGAAAACAATTAAAGTACTAAGCATGTTAGCTTTTTCTGCACTACTATTGGTAGCGTGTGGTGAAAAGAAAAAAGAAGTTAAGGAAGAAATTATTGAAGAAACAATGGAAGTGGAAGCTGTTGTTGTTGAAGAAATGGCTCCAAATATAGTCACTGTTGCCGCTGGCAATGATAATTTTACCACATTGGTAGCCGCTGTACAAGCTGCAGGTTTGGTAGAAACATTAAGTAGTGAAGGACCTTTTACGGTATTCGCACCTACTAATGATGCTTTTGCAAAATTACCAGCCGGAACGGTAGAAAGTCTTTTAAACCCTGAAAGTTTAGATGCTTTAACGGGTATACTAACCTATCATGTTGTATCGGGTAAATTTGAAGCAGCGGCTGTTATAGAAGCGATTAACGCTAATGACGGTACATTTACAGTTGCTACTGTACAAGGTGGGAATATAGATTTGAGTCTTAAAGATGGTAAGGTGATGTTAACAGATGCTAAAGGTGGAATGTCTACCGTTGTTATAGCAGATGTAGCTGCATCCAATGGAGTAATTCACGCGTTGGATACTGTTGTAATGCCTGAATAAGAGTTACGTTATGAATATGAAAAAGAAGAAAAACCATCGCCTTTGTGCGATGGTTTTTTTTAAAGTAGCATCTCTACATTTTCATAAGTAGATTGCTATTGAATGGGCCAGTAATTACACTGAGACCCGTTACTGGAATTAGCACAAAAAAAGCCGACTGATTAAAGTCGGCTTTTTTACTACATACATATATCGCTTTGTTCTTTTACAGATACGCTTTTAAAACGTCGTTATCTGATTTGTTTCGTAGCTTCCTTACTGCTTTTTCTCTAATTTGCCGTACACGCTCCCTTGTTAAATCAAAGAGTTCTCCAATTTCACTAAGGCTCTTTGGGCTTCGTTCTCCAAGACCATAGTAAAGACGTACCACTTCACTTTCTCTATCTGGAAGCATTTTTAGCGCTTGATCTATATCCGTAGTAAGCGAATCTTTAATCATTTTAGCATCAGGGCTCATCGAATCTTTAGATTCAATTACATTATATAAACTGGAAGATTCTCCTTCTTCAAAAGGAGCATCCATAGATAAATGTTTCCCGAAATTCTTCATGGCTAGTTTTACTTGGATACTATCCATATCTAGTTCTCCGGCAATTTCTAAAATACTTGGAGGACGCTGGTAGGTCTGCTCCAAAGAGGAGTAAACTTTCTTTATTTTACTAATTTCTCCAATTTTGTTCAAGGGTAATCGTACCATACGCGATTGTTCAGATATCGCCTGTAATATCGATTGCCTAATCCACCATACGGCATAGGAAATAAATTTAAAACCACGTGTTTCGTCAAAACGTTTAGCGGCTTTTACTAACCCAATATTTCCTTCATTAATTAAATCGGAAAGTCGTAAACCGCTTCCTTGATATTGTTTTGCAGTAGATACTACAAAACGTAAGTTGGCATTTACTAGTGTATTAAGTGCAATCTGATCTCCTTCACGTATTTTTCTTGTCAGCTCTACTTCCTCTTCTGCGGTAATTAAATCTATTTTTGATATTTCTTGAAAGTATTTTTCTAATGATTTAGTATCTCTGTTTGTAATTTGTTTCGTGATTTTCAGTTGCCGCATATATTTCTTTTAGTTTAAACTTATGTATCCCAATATACTTTTTTTTAGGAGAAATCCTAATCGAATAGCTGTAATTTTAAATCTTCCTCTTTTACCTGCAAAAGATGGTGTTTTTTGACATTATACAGAATGGTACATAAGGTAACAACGGGTATTGATTTTGATCATTCGTATTCATGAATAACAGGGGATGTTCAACTTATTTTGGTCGGGGATACCTTGTAACCAAATTCTATGAAATTATAAAAATGACTATCTTAACAACAGTAAACTTACCACGGCTTAGGACTGGAAAAATAAATACACCCTTTCGGACATTATTTATAGGCGTTCATCCTAGGTATTAGAATTTATTTTTTCAAATTTCATTATATTGATTACCAGTGCAAAACCAAACTAAAACCAAAAATCATGGCAGATTTAGATTTAAAATTCCAAGTAAAAAGCAGTGGTCAATTTTTAAATATTTTTCAGGTAACTGATATAGAAGGTCAGTATGCTTGTCAAGGAAATACGCCAACAACAGATAATTTCGTGTGGACACTAGTTCCATCAACGACTAACAAAGGGTGGTTCTTATTACAGGTTAAAAATAGCAAACAGTATTTAAATGTATTAAACAGTGCCGGTAATAATGGGGCGACGGCGGGTCAGAATAGCTTGGCTGACCCAAACAATCCACCACCCAATTTTTTATGGAAACTAACCAATGCCCCTAAAAACCTAGGGTGGTGCTTTATACAGGTAAAAAGTAGTGGACAGTATTTGAATATACTAAATGCTGCGCAAAATAATGGAGCGGTTGCCTGCCAAGGTGTTGCCAATTCAACGGATAATTTCTTATGGAAAATAAACTATGTAGGGGAAACTGCTGAAGTACATACTGTAACCGTAAGTGCAACCATAGCCGTACCTAAGCCTCCAAGTTTATCAGACGATGAAGGGCATCAAGCAGATACCGAAGACGGGGATAAAAACATGACAACCCTTGTTGGCCCAGGTGATGTAGTTACCTGGCAAAAAGGTGGTAATATCTCTAGTCTTGACAATGTTTTTGAAACAGCGGGAACCGATCTTTTTATCATTGATCCTTCAAAAGAAAATAATGGGACTTGGGTAGGAATAGTTGGATCCTTACCTTCCGGTGCTGAGGAAGCGTATAGTATAACCTACAAGGTTGGTGGAAAATCATATACCCAAGACCCTAGACTTAGAATGCAACCAAAAGTTAAATAATGAATTTTAAAAGATTAGCCTATTATTTTCTAGTAGGCTCTTTTTGTTTTTTGAGCAATGCTATTCTTTCACAAGATCAGCGAATTGCAGATAGGTTAGCAATTATTTATAAAGCAGATACCACTCATGGGTTGGCAAAATTGGACTTGCTTCATGACTTATCGTTTAATGAAATAACTGATTTTGATTTAGCATTAAAGTATTCGGAAGAATTGATAAGTTTATCAATACAAAATAGCAATTATACATACCTGAGCTATGGATATTATCAAAAAGGAAACGCTAAACAATATAGTGGAGATTTGGAGGGGGCTTTGGCAGCCTATTTTCAAAGTGCTGAAGTTGCTGAAAAAGAAGATTTTATTCCAGTCGCCGGTAGTTCCTATGCTGCGATTGCGGATGTCTATGTTATTTCTGATAATCATGATAACGCAATGCTCTATTATAAAAGGGCACTAAAAGTTCTAAGAACAACCCTACGAAATAAAGAGGACTCAGTGGTTTTGGCAACTACTATTTTAAATACTGGTGATGCTCTGTTAACCAATAAGCAATACGATTCGGCCTTAACCTATTTTAAAGAATCAGGGTCACTTTTTGATAAAATAAACTATGATATTGGAAAAGCATATAATCTTGGAAATATAGGAATCGTATATGCTAATACTGATAAATATGAGCTAGCGGAACAAAATATTAATGAGGCCGTAGCTATTCTTGAAGAATCACAAGATTATTATCCCATAAGTGTGTATCTGATGGCCATGGCGGACATTTATGTAGAAAAAGAAGACTATGAAACGGCTATTGGCTACACCAAAAGAAGTCTTAGCCTGGCAGAACAATATGAACTAAGAGAACAGCTTGGGGATGCCAATCTAAAATTAGCGGAGTTGTATGAACTCATTGGTGATTTAGCTTCTTCTTATGTCCATTATAAAGACCATATTGCACATAGGGATAGCCTCTTAAATGTTGAAAAAGTGCAGCAACTGGCGGATCAACGTACCAACTTTGAAGTCTCCCAAAAACAGGTAGAGGTTGAACTATTAGAAACGAAGACCCGAAACCAATTGATCATCCTAGGTTTTGTGGGCCTATCCCTTTTAGCTTCCCTATGGTTTTACCGTACCATTTCTAAAGAGAAGAAGAAATCTGAGAAACTATTGCTAAATATATTGCCCGAGGATACCGCGAAAGAGTTAAAGGTAAACGGCAAGGTAAAAGCCAAGAAATACGAATCCGTGACGGTATTCTTCAGTGATTTTAAGGGTTTTACCAGGTATTCGGAAAACCTATCCCCAGAAGCCTTGGTAGAAACCGTGAGCTTTTACTTTTCTAAATTCGACGAAATTATCTATAAACACGGCTTAGAAAAAATTAAAACCATTGGAGACGCTTACATGTGTGCAGGTGGCCTGCACGATTCAGAAACCGATCATGCGCAACGCATGGTGCGTGCCGCTTTTGAAATTGCCACATTTGTAGAAGAAACAAAGAAAGATGTATCTGCCAGTGAATTGACTTTTGATATTCGCATCGGTATTAATACCGGCCCTGTCGTGGCTGGGGTAGTGGGGACTAAAAAATTCGCTTATGATATTTGGGGCGATACCGTTAATGTAGCCTCTCGTATGGAATCCATGTCCGAACCTGGAAAAATAAATGTATCTAGCAGTACTTTTGAGCTTATAAAATCCGATTTTGATTGTGATTATCGTGGAGAAATAGAAGCAAAGAATAGAGGCGAAATTAAAATGTACTTTGTTAAAGCTGCTAAAATGGAAGTGTTAGCAATGGCTAATAGATCTTAAAATAGAAAAAGGGTGCCGCTTGGAGACACCCTTTTTTATGTTACTACACTAGAACCCGTACTACTTTAAACTTTCTAATAATTTTTCGGCAACCAATTCGGATGATGCAGGATTTTGTCCTGTAATCAAATTACCATCTTGAATAGCATAGGCTTCCCAGTCTCCTTTTTTAGAATAGATTCCCCCATTGTTCTTCAGCATATCCTCTACTAAAAACGGAACCACATCGGTAAGTTGTACCGCAGCTTCCTCCGTGTTCGTAAATCCGGTAACTTTTTTACCGTTTACTAAGGGTTTCCCATCGGTGTCCTTTACCTCTTTTAGTGCCGCTGGAGCATGGCATACAAATGCTATAGGCTTGTCTTGACTATTAAAGGTTTCAATTAATTTTATGGATGTAGCATCATTTGCCAAATCCCATAAGGGACCATGACCTCCAGGATAGAATACAGCATCAAAATCATCTGGATTAATATCTGCCAATACTTTGGTGTTGGCAATACGTTCCTTGGCTTCGGCGTCTGAATTAAACCGCTTTGTAGCATCAGTTGCTGCATCTGGGGAATCACTGCTTGGGTCTATCGGGGCCGCGCCACCTTTTGGTGTTGCAATGGTAATATTGGCACCTTTGTCCAATAAAGTATAATACGGACTGGCAAATTCTTCTACCCAAAATCCTGTTTTTTTACCGGTGTCTCCCAGTTTATCGTGCGATGTTAATACAAATAAAATCTTCATTTTTTATCTTTTTAAATTTCTTCTTTTTCTTCTGAAACGTTTTCAGAAGGTCACTCTCTTTACATCTTAACCCTTTAGCAATAATTAAGGCTACGATTAATTATTCTATTTTTAGTTATTTTCTGCTATTCTTTTTATGTCGTCTGAGGTGATAATCACTTCGGTATTACGCGTGTTGTTGGCTAAATTTATCATGGCTTGTGCGATACGTTCAGCATTAATTATTTTGTATTGTTTTAATGGGCCTATGAGAACAGGCGCTATAAATTTAAATACCGTTAGGCCTATTTTTTCTAGTGGTCTGCCTTCTTCACGGTTTCCACCAATTAAAGCCGGTCTAAGTATAAAGGTATTTGTAATCTGTTGTTGCAATACACCGTGTTCCATTTCGCCTTTTGTTTTGTTATAAAACACACTACTATCTTTATTGGCTCCCATAGCTGAGATGACTAAAAAGTTTGGAATGTTATTTTCTTTTGAAAGCTTTGCGGCGGTTACAGGAATGCCATAATCAATTTCTTTATAACGCGTTTTACTAGTTGTCTTCTTGGCCGTTGTGCCAATACAGCAATACACATCGTCTGCTGTAAAATCAGTTTTGAATTGTTCTAATTTTAGCAAATCCCCAATATGCTGAGTTACTTTGTTAGGCAAACCTTCAATTTTAGAACGTGAAAACAATTTGATAGTATCGTATCTGTCGTCTTCTATTAATTTTTGAAGTATACTACTACCTGTTAAGCCTGTTGCGCCCAATATAATCCCTATTTTTTTCATACTAATCGCTAATCTTAATACTGTTCCAAGCCGCTTGGTATGCTGCTTCAATCTGCACATCGTCTAATTGAAAAGCCCCACGTTGCTGTGCCATCATTAAAAACGAAAGTGGATTTATAGCGTACGCGTACAATAGATAATTAGATATTGGTTTAATGATATTTTCTTTTTTACCGCGTTCCCAAAGGTCCAGCAGTGGTTGTAAGTGTTTAATACCTTCTTGCCTACTTGGTTCATCAATCATAGGTGTATTGTCACATTGTGCTAAAAACAATGCATTTTCGCACTCTTTCAGTTTAAAATCAGCAATGCGTTTCCAGATGATTTCAAAACCTACTTCAACTGTTGCGTTTGAATCATATGTTGCGAAAGCATATTGGGTATAGATGGCTTTTACCTCTATATAGGTTTTGTTCACGAGATCTTGTTTGTTTTCAAAATAGAGATAGATAGTTGCAGGTGAGACGTTAGCCATTTTTGCAATTTTACTCATTGGTGTAGCGTGAAAGCCATGATTATTCACTAAGTCTAAAGTCGCTTTTATTAGGGCATTCCGTTTGTCAATACTTTTTTGAAGGGTAGCCATAACACGTAATATTATTGTGCAAATATATATAAAAATGAACGTTCATTCTTTTTTATTAACAAAGATTTAGCGCTGAGATAAACAGTGGGTAACTTAACACAGTCCTGTGTGGTGCAATTAAGATGTCTATTCGATTGAAAAAATAGAAAAGTGCATGTATACTAAAATCACCTACCGGTAAGCCTTTTATTTCCAAATCTATTGTGAGATCTAGCAGTATATAACAAATAGTCTGCTTATTAACACTAAATGGGTTCTAGTTAC